>JAHEMX010000201.1 GCA_024643445.1 Desulfobulbaceae bacterium
ATCATCACCCGGTTCATCACTTTTTTCCCATACCTCGCCGGACAGGGTTCTCTTCTCCCCTGATTTCTCTTCGGTTACGATTTCTATGTTGTTATCTCCCAGGAAATTAAAAATTTTCTCGATCGCCTGCGGATCCTTGATTTCATCAGGCAAAAGATCATTAAGGTCATCGAAACTGATGCAGCCTTCGGACTTTCCGGCCTTAAGCAGATTTTTTTTCAATTCAGAAAGCACGGGGAATTCTCTCCATTACTCGTTTCAATGGATAAGTTGCAAAGGAGAACGCGCCGCAGAGGAAGTTCATAGCGCGCTGTATCTAAACGGTATAAAATCAATGGTTATAGGGCTTGTTTAATATAAACAAAAAAAATGCAGGCGGAAGGTTACCGCATGCATATTTCTAATGGTTTATGCGAACAGGAAATATTACAGCATTTTGAAGCAGGCTGCAATTGCTATCTCCGATATTTTATCTTCCGTCTTCGAACGAAGCCATTTGAAATAACTGCCCAGCGGACCTTGATTAGCCTATCGGGCAGCCATAACCTTACAGGATTATTATAGCATCAATTTGGACATATACAAGTTTTGCTCTTTATTTTTTCAACAGATTCGAAAATTAATGATAATCTTCTCTCGTAAAGTCCCAGATTTATACCCTTGTGAAAAGAGAACCGAATGAAACCAAGTTATCAGCTTAAACGGGCCAGCGGTGTGCTGGCTCATATTTCATCCCTGCCCTCAGCCTTTGGTATCGGTGATATCGGATCGCCCTCACTCACCTTTCTGGACTATCTGGCAACAGCCGGCCAGAAATACTGGCAGATTTTACCTACCGGTCCGACAAGCCTGATCTTCGGCAATTCGCCCTATATGAGTACTTCGGCCTGCGCGGGTTCTCCGCTTCTGATATCACCGCAGTCTTTATACGAGAGCGGCCTGATCTCCCGCGCCCTGCTCAATCCGGTTCAGCGCTTTTCCCCCTATAAAACGAATTATAAAGAAGTAACCGACTACAAGAGCGGATTACTCGCGCAGGCCCACAGGGTATTTTCCACACGTCCAGATGCAGCCTTTGCAACCTTTACCGCCTCTACCGGCTGGCTCGACGATTATGCGCTCTTTATGGCCTTGAGGGAGTCCTGCCACGGCCTGCCATGGTATGACTGGCCTGAACCACTCGCCCGCAGAGACCGTGAAGCTCTCGAGCAGGCCCGGGAAGAACATGCCGAACGCATCGGTTATTATCGCTTTGAACAATATATCTTTTCAACACAATGGGGCAGAATGAAATGTCATGCCCATAAAAAAGGTATCCAGCTCATCGGTGACGTTCCGATCTATCTCGGACTGGACTCGGCCGATGTCTGGGCCAACCAGGAGTTATTTGAACTTGACCCTAAAAGTCTCAAACCTCTGCGCGTTTCAGGAGTACCGCCGGATTATTTCAGCAAGAGTGGACAGAGATGGGGAAATCCCCTGTACCGATGGAACAGCAGCGATGCATCAGTGCGGAACAATCTCGTCTGTTGGTGGGCTGAACGGCTCAATGCTGTCTTCTCGCTGGTGGATATCACCCGGATTGACCATTTCCGCGGGTTTGAGTCGTTCTGGGCCATACCCGCCCGTGAGGAAACGGCCATAAAGGGCAAGTGGCTGAAGGGGCCCGGGTATTCCTTCTTCACCGCACTTCATGAAAAACTTGGGCACCTCAACATTATCGCCGAGGACCTTGGGGATATCAGTCCTGCCGTCACCAGGTTAAGAGAGAGACTCAACTTTCCCGGCATGAAGGTTCTCCAATTCGCTTTTGACGGAAATCCGGAGAATCCCTTTCTCCCCTATAACTACTCTAACCCCAATTGTGTCGTCTATACCGGTACCCATGACAACGATACGAGCCTCGGCTGGTTCCTCTCCGATCTTGTCGACGGGAGCAAGCGGGCAGCCGTTAAACGTTTTGTAAACAGGCGTATGCATGATGACAGCCCGATCCATCAGGATATGATCTACCTCGCCCTTTCATCACCTGCCCGTCTTGCTATCCTGCCCCTGCAGGACGTGCTCGGGTTCGGCTCGGACTGCCGCATGAATACCCCGGCTGTTCCTGACGGTAACTGGCAGTGGCGGTGCGCCGAGGAATTCCTCACGGATAGCCTGGCATCCTGGCTGAAGGAGATAACGGTCCGTTTCGGCAGATAGCGACATACGACAAGACGGTCTTTTCCCCGCCCATAATTAATGAAATGAACTAAGGCTTGACAATCCAATCCTGTTCCTGTATCTAATTCGATGCGCCGCATGGCCCCATCGTCTAGTGGCCTAGGACACCGGCCTCTCACGCCGGTAACAGGGGTTCGAGTCCCCTTGGGGTCACCATGCAGAGATACTGAGGCTCCAGTCAATTAGTTGACTGGAGCCTTTCTTGCTTTGAACCAAGCAACTGTCCAGGATACCAGAAGCGATTCAACCTGGAGCGATAAGACAGACTATGCCGACCAGTAATCAGAACATGCCAAGGCGGAAAGGGGCACTGGCATTTCTTGCCTTGATCAGTGTCTTTCCTCCCCTCTCTACCGTACTCTACCTGCCGGCACTGCCGAAGATGGTGGCAGTGCTCGACACAACCGAAACCGCTGTGAACCTGACGCTGAGCATGTTTTTTTTGTTTTACTCAGTGGGATTGCTGTTCTGGGGACCGCTCAGTGAAAAATTCGGCCGAAAGCCCATTCTACTATCAGGGTTGACTATTTATGTCTTGGCTAGCGTATTATGTGCATTGAGTCAGCATGTGGAGCAGCTTATCGCCGGGCGTATTCTCCAGGCTCTGGGAGGCAGTGCTGGTACCGTGGTGGCAACAGCCATGGTGAAAGATCTCTACAGTGATCGTGAGCGGGAAAAGGTTATGGCGGCAATCATGTCCATGGTGATTATCGCACCCATGGTTGCACCGGTTCTAGGCGCCCTCCTGCTGGAATACACTTCCTGGCGAACCATCTTTCTTATGCTGGCCGCAGTCGGGGGAATGGCCTTGTTAATAGGGACGTTCTTTGGTGAAACCCTGTCCAGGAAATTCACCGGTTCAATAATCGGTTCCTGGGGCAGACTCCTTGTGGTCTTGAGAAATCCTGGATTTTCATTGCTGCTACTGATCTTCTCAAGTGCGCCCATCGCTATTATGGCCTTCCTGGCATCATCTTCCTATATTTATATCAACGAGTTCGGCCTATCAGAACGGCAGTTCAGTCTCTTTTTTACATTCAATGCGACCTGTGCGATGATCGGTCCCACCTTCTATATGCGTTTGAGGAAACACGTCGAGTCGAAATCGATCATTACCGGTTGTTTTTTGCTCGTAGCTTTTGGTGGGGTGATCGTCTCAACCTTTGGACAGGTCTCACCCTGGCTGCTCGCCTTGTCGGTCGGACCGGTCACGATGTCCATACTCGCGCTCCGTGTTCCCGGAACCAATTTGATGCTGGAGCAACAAGAACAGGATTCCGGGTCAGCATCGGCACTTATTAATTTTTTTGCGATGTTCCTGGGAAGCATGGGTATGCATCTGGTTACGCTTTGGCCCGGCTCCCTCACGGCTAACCTCGGCCATATCCAGATTGGAGTTGGCATGTTTGGTGGCATATTATGGCTGCTGTGCCGCAATAGATCGTTCATTGTCCAGCCTTCGATCTGAGTTAAGGAAAACTGGCATGCACGAAGTCGCAAACAACCAAAAAACCATGATCAAACCAATAAAATATTATATTTCATACATTTACGAAAATCACCTTTGGGTCACTAGGCTCCGCGTAAGACCCGCAGCATTTTCTGTTGCGGGTCTTTTCCATGACCTTTGATAAGGAGTTACGATCGACGACAATCTATTGTCGGTTGCTCTCAAAGCCGCATGCTGAACGCAAGTCCGAGGAATCCGCCGGCGTCATAAGACTCCTCTGTCAGCAGATTGCCCATGTCATCCTCCAGGCGCAGATTGCCCCCCAGTTCAAAGCCGCCGACCAGACTGATATTGGTTTGGGGATCAAAGCTATACGAGCAGGTGGCGAACAAGGGAAAAGAACTGTCCTCACCGATGCCGCCGCCAAGCGTCGTGTTTTTATCCAGCCGGAACCGCAGTTTCTCATATCTTCCCCCGAGGCCGAGTTTTAATTTATCAGTCGCCTGGTAGGTTACAACAAGCCCTGGTCCCAGAGTTGCGCCAAGACCGGTGCCCGTTTCAAGACTGAAGCGCTCGGTTATTTTCCAGTCAATGATCAGAATAGGAAAGAGTGTTGCGCTCTCTTCAAGCTGCCCGATGACACCGATACCGGGTCCGATCGTCAGGGTGTCGCTGAAACGATAGGAAGCGCCGACAAAGCCACCCCCGGTTATGGAGTCACTGAAATCGGCACCTGTTTCTCCGGTTGAGCGGATGGTTGGCACGAAAAAAGCGGTCCAGTCATTATCGAATCCCCAGCGCACCGGCAGGCTGAGACTAAGCGTCTGGATATCGCTCCACGGGTCAAGACCCGCCAGTCCCGATTTTCCGGAAAAACCATAACCATCATAACTGTAGCCAAGTGCTACGGAGACACTGGTTTGATAATTCCATGCGTAACTCTGACCTGCCTGGATGGAAAAACGGCTTGCATCAAAATTGCCGTCTTCATCCATATCGGTAGTAAACTGCTGCACCGCTCCTCCCCTGAAAAAAGAGGACCATCCGGCCTGCGGAAATCTTGATTCACGGCTTGATTGCTGCTCCTCGGCATGAAGATTCGTCTGCACGAGAAGTATCGCCACCATTGCCGACAAGCTGACAAGTACCTTTGCTGGCATCGTTGCGGATTCCCTGATAAGATTAGTCTGAAAGAAGAGGCCTATCATGCTTCCGTCAGTATTTTCAAAACAACTTTCTCTACCATATCGCTGACTTTCTCTCTGTACTTCAGCATGTGGGGAGCGGTGAGATGAGTCTTCAAATCCTGCAGACTTTCCCATTTTTCTATGATCGTGACCACATCCGGGTCACACACCTGCGGCGGCAGGTCGGTGGGCACATCGACGGTCGGGGCATAGGCAACACAGCCTTTTTCTGCAAGCACCGCCGGGATGTTCGCCTTGAATATCTTAATAAATTGGGGGAATACACCTTTTTTCAGATGTACTGAAGCAATGACGTTTATCATGGTTTAATCTCCTTGTTCCTTGTTGATGAATCTTCGGTAAATGGTGATCTTTCTCAAGGCACGATCCGAACACGAGGATCATGACCTGACCTGTTATGCATACAGCATCTCTGCACAAAGACAATACTATATTCCATAAAAAAATCATCAGCAGGACCTTAGCTTAGTACCAAAGCGCTGTTTCGTCTGCTGTGGCTGGCATCGATCTTTTTTTGAAACAACCTCGAACACTTTGTTTTTTCCCGCTTCTCATCCGGCTGAGGCAAGAAGGTGAACTGAGATACCTGGGGAAGAGATAACAAGAAACAGATTTGTCGTTTGATTTTATCACCATTTTCTGTTAATCCGAACTTTTTGCAGAACTATGGTCCGGCCGGTTTTTAATGGCCGCCCGGCGGTTTCAATCCGTATCAGCACTCTGTCAAGTCCGGTTATCCCGCAGTTACCTATCAAAAAGGAGGAAAAGATGAAAAGAAACGCCAAACTCTATCTCGCTATGATTTTTATGGCGACTGTCCTGCTGCCCCTTTGCGCTTCTGCCGAATACAAGGATGAATACAAGATGAGCGTTGTCGTCGGCTCCAAGCTGCCATGGGGACAAGGGGCCGAACGATTTGCCGAGCTGGTTCGCGAAGGAACCGGGGGAAGGATAAATATCAAGGTGTATCCTTCTTCGGCGCTGATGGCCGGAAAACAGACCAACGAATTCCTCATTCATCGCCAGGGCGTCGCCGATTTCTGCTTTGCCTCCACCATCAACTGGTCAACCTCGATCAAGGAGCTTAACCTGTTCAACCTGCCGTTCTTCTTTCCTGACTACAAGGCCCTTGATGCCGTGACAGGCGGCGCAGTCGGCGAGGATATCGCGGCGCTGCTCAAGGGTAAGGGTGTCACCTTGCTCGCCTGGGGTGAGAACGGGTTCCGGGAAATGACCAACTCCAAGAGGGCAGTGGCAACACCTGCTGACATGGAAGGGATGAAGATACGTGTTGTCGGTACTCCTATCTTTATTGAAACCATGCAGGCATTGGGGGCTAACCCGGTCAACATGAACTGGGGGGATGCCCAGGTCGCTTTCCAGCAGGGCGTCGTTGATGGCCAGGAAAATCCGGTTGTGGCAATTGAGATACCGGTCAAGATATGGCAGTTCCACAAATATATCACGGTCTGGCACTACGTTATCGATCCGCTCATGCTGACCGTCAACAACGAGGTATTTGCCTCCTTTTCCGCAGAAGATCAGGCGGTCATCAAAAAAGCGGCTCTTAAGGCATCTGCCGAACAGCTTGAGGTCGTTCGCAAAGGACTCATTGCTCCTGATCTGTCCGCCTTCGATATCCTGAAGGAAAACGGCATGGAGGTTACCTTTGTTGATGAGGCGGCTCGGCAGCAGTTTATAGAGAAGACATCAGCGGTAACCAGCAAATGGAAAGAGACGATCGGCCCTGAACTCGTAGAAAAAGCAGCGGCGACTATGGCTGCAAGCAAATAGAACCGTGAGCTTTACTGATGTAATGAACTCATTTTTACACACAGGCAGGTAGCGGTGTTATCTTTTCGTGCGTCAGTCTGCTGGATCGCCGAGCATTTCGAGGAAATGCTCGGCGCCTCCCTGCTCGCCACCATGGCATGCCTTGCCATGGCAAACGTGGTAACCCGCTACCTGATCGAGCTCCCC
>JAHEMX010000202.1 GCA_024643445.1 Desulfobulbaceae bacterium
CTGAAAAACGATGTTTTCCGGAAAAGAACCGATGATCGCTTCTGCCCGGCGACGTGATCCGGCACTGCAATCTTTTTTTAAGGCACGGTATGCTGCCGGATCGGCGGCGGCATTCTGCCATAGCCGGTAGTTTGCCAGGTTGGTGGTTCTCACCTCGATGAATCCGTCGGAAACCGTTTCTCCCTTAAAATTAAATGGCAGAGATATAACCCCGCTGTTGAAATCAACGACCGTTTCCGGCACTTCGTAGCAGAACCGGGGAGCCGTATTAAAAAAAATGCAGGTCCTGTCTGAGGGGAGAATCGAGCGACTGGTGTCGGGCAGCTGGAAAATTGATTCGGTAAAGCCGAGTCGTCTGGATTTGTCCTGAGCAGCCGTTTCTCCGAGCAAGGTCTTTGTTTCATCCAGGCCAATGGTGCTGACGCCGAAACGACAAGTAATGCGCTCGCCTGATTCTAGTTCCACGCCGATTATTTTCCGGGAATGGGTGATGATGTTTTTGACACCGCTATTGAGCCGTATGGTGCCGCCAAATTCTTTGAATCGCGAAACGAGAAGGTCGAGAAAATCTTTTATTGTTCCTGCCGGGCGAAAGAAACCTTCCTGGTAAATTGACCGAAACAGAATGGTAAACTGTTTGAAATCAAGATCATTCTCCCAGCTCGAGCCGTAGTATAACATAGGGCAGAGAAGCATGTCGGTCAACAGGGGGCTCTGCAGATAGGTGGAAAGAACTTCACGCGTTGATTGATAAGGGCCCTGACTGAAGGGGTCGACGGTAGCAAGATGATTTACAAGACGGCAGAATCCCTGCGCGTCATGTTTAAACTTGGTGCAGATATTTTCTTGAATTTCTTCAAATATATTTGAAAAAACAAGAGATTCGCGCCCCGGGAAACATATTTCGCTTTTGATCTGTTCGCGAAAACCGATCTCATCGCGGTGGATCTTCAATTGACGCAGTAACCGGTTCAGCGGAGCACGCTTATTACCCTTTTGAGCATAATTGGTTATCGCGTGCAGACCGGTCTCGAACAACCGGTTGTTTCGATAGTAATAGGAGTTAAGCCCGCCTATCCGGTTATGCTTTTCAAGCAGGAGTACATCTTCATTAAATCGGGCCAGACGGATGGCGGCAGCAAGCCCGGACAGCCCACCACCGATAACGATGACGCTGGGCTGCACGGATCAGGCGTTTTCGAGGAGCGGTTCGAGATAGTTTATGCAGCTGGTTAAACTGGCGAGATGCGGGTAATCATCTTCTGGGATCTGCAATTTGTGACGTTTTCTCAGTTCCATGACGATGTCGAGAAAATCCATGGAATCGAGATCGAGCTGGTCCCGTAATGGTTGATCCGGGTCAAGATTGTCGAAATCTGCTTCATCATCAATGTTTTCTATGATTTCAATAATTAAATTTTTAATACTGTCTCGTGTCATTAGACTCTCCGATGGCCGGCACGGCCATTGAGTTCGTAAATTATCTCAGGAATATATAAACCGAGGTTATATTTTGCTTGCGCGAATCCCCCTTTATAACACAATCGGTCAAATATTTTAATATTTTTTTTATTCTTGCCCATAAATCACCGGGGAGCATACTTCTTGACGATGACCGTTGAGTTGATGCCAAGCATACCAAAAGAATTGTTCAGAATGGTAGCGATTGATTTATTGGTGACAGCTTTTCCATAGACAAGATTCTCAAGTGCACACTCCGGGTCCAGATTGGTGATGTTTATCGTCGGATGAACCTGGTTGTCATCAAATGACGGGAGGTTGCCGGCAAGCTCAAGTACGCCGGCTGCGCCCATGGCATGTCCGATAATGCTTTTGGTGTTGTTGATATAGGTTTTCCTGCTGCCCGCAAAAAGGGATCTGATCGCCTTGCACTCTTCAATATCTCCCTGTTTGGTGCCGGTGGCATGGGTAGAGATCAGGTCAATATCGGCCGGTTTCATACCTGCCCGCTGCAGGGCCAACGCCATGCACTCAGCCTGTCGCTCGCCAAAGGGAAGGACAAAATCACGCGCATCCGAATTCATTGCATAACCGGCCACCTCGCCATAGATGTGCGCGTTGCGCATCAGGGCGTTCTCGAGTGTCTCGAGCACATAGATACAGCCACCTTCCGATACAACGATGCCGTTTCGCTGGCTATCGAAAGGCTTGCACGCCTTTCTCGGGTCAGAAGCTTCGGCGAGTGCTCCCTGGGCCTTAAAACTTGCGAATATGCCAAAGGAGCCGGTAGATTCGGAAATGCCGCCGGCAAGGGCCATGTCCACCTCGCCCAGTCGGAGCATCTGGACTCCCTGGATAATTGACGCGTTCCCTGCAGCACAGGCTGCACCAATCGAATAGTGCGGGCCGGTTATACCGAGACTCATGGTTATTTCGCCCGCCGGATTGTTCAGGACACTGCGTGGATTATGGTGATGCGTCCAATAGGCGACATCGTAGTCATATCCCTTTATGTTATACACTTCATTCTCGGTTTCTACTGTTCCATGCTCGGTCAGACCGATGTATACGCCGGTACGCGCCTTGTCATAGTGGTCATAGGGCAGTCCGGCATCATGAAGCGCTTCGTGGGCACAATAAACACCAAGGCATCCCGCACGGGTACCCCGTTTATTTTCTTTCTTTTTTCGATATTTCGTTTCAGGAATGGTGCAGATCCCGGCGGGAGCTTTGCCGAAATAACGCAGGTCAATTTCCTGTATGTTGGCTATGCCCTCGAGCAGGTTGCGGCGAAATTCTTTAAGATTGTTTGCATTTGGTGCCGCGAGCCCGACACCGGTGATGACAATTCTTTGGTTTATCTGGTGCATGATGAATATATTTTATTGTTTTTTGTGTTGAGGATGATGAAAGAACCATTTTAACTGAAGCCAGCGCAACATTATGCACAGCAGAGGATATGTCTATGACACTTTTTATATAAATTCAAGGTTAACCTGAGAGACGGGTGGTCTATCCTGTCTTGCCCAGAGGGAAAAAGAGCCTGACGGTATTGACCGGAGATGTCCGTAAGAAAACGTGGAGGATCCGTTGGCTGCAGGCAGAAACGCAATTAACGGGGTATCGGATCCCAGAAAATTTGCAGGAATGTGAAAAAATTATAGGGTAGTTTGCAAAATCCGGTTATTCGTTGGAAAACAAATGTTGCGGGAAATGTCCTGACAGCCATTGTCACTTCGCCGTGGCAAACATGTCAAGCGCAACAGAGATTTTTAGTGAAACGGCGATGCGGTGAGGAGCCGGGGGACTGGTTTGCGGAAGGTGAGATTTGTCTGGAGGACGGGACCACTATTTACGAGGAGACAGCTATGAGTTTACAGGGAAAGGTTATGGTGATAACCGGCGCCAGTAGCGGCATCGGTGCAGCAACCGCGAGGCAGTTGAATGGCGCAGGGGTTAAATTTGTGCTGACCGCACGGAATAGAGAGAAGATGGAAAAACTCTCGGCGGAACTTGATCATGTCATCTGTATTAGCGGAGACATGACAGACCCACACCTGCCCGAGAAGTTGCTTGCCGCCGCTCTTAAAGAATATGGCAGGCTTGATATCGTCTTTAACAATGCCGGAATAATGCATATCGGCACTGTCGATGAGGTAGATATCGATGATCTCTGCCATATGGTAAGGCTCAATGTTGAGGCCGTCGTGCGCATGAGTTATGTAGCCGTAAAGCACATGAAAGGGCAGGGCAGCGGATTCTTGATAAACACATCCAGCCTAGCGGGAATCAAAACATTTCCTGAAATCGGGGCCTATAACGGCACCAAGTTTGCCGTCGAGGCACTTACTGATGCGCTCAGAATGGAGCTTGCCGGTACGGGGGTGAAAGTAACGGCAATAGAGCCCGGTCGAACCAATACCGGGTTGTTCAGTCACTGGCCTGAGGAAAAAAGGTTTGACCCGAAGGATGGGCTTCTGGAACCTGAAGACATTGCCCGCTGCATACAATTTATCCTCGAGCAGCCGGAAGAGGTTCTGATCCCACGCCTGCTCGTGGTACCGGCCAGGCAGCCGCGCTGAGCAATTTTTTCAATGGAGAAAACAGAAACAGCAGCCATTCAAAAAAAACGCGTTAACGGTTATTTGCGGCAGATACCTACAATAAACATTAGCTATTGTGATAATTGAGAACCATAACGTCCTATGAAAACGATTAAATTGGCTTTTATTGGTGAATGCATGATAGAACTCCAGGAAACGGGAACAGGAATTACCACCCAGACCTTCGGTGGTGACACCTGCAACTCGGCCATTTACTGTTCCCGCCTGGCCAGGAATTTAGCTGTCGAGGTAGACTATGTGACAGCCCTGGGGGACGACAGCTTCAGTGACAGCATGATGGCTTTCTGGGAGCGGGAGGGGGTCGGCAGTTCCCTGGTCCAGCGCGTGCAAGGCAAACATCCCGGCTTGTACTATATTGAAGTCGACGAGCATGGAGAGCGTATTTTTCACTACTGGCGGGGTGAAGCGGCGGCGAAAAGATGCTTCGAATATCCCGGAAGCCGGGAGATTCTTGAGAAATTGTCCGAGTACAGCGGCATCTACCTCAGCGGCATAAGTCTTGCGATATTTACGCCTGAAAGCAGACTGGCGCTGCTGGGACGGCTCGCGGAGCTCAAGAAGGCAGGAACAAGAATCTATTTTGACTGCAATTATCGCACACATTTATGGGAAGATACTCGATTGGCCAGAACCATCTATGAACAGATTTTCCCGTTGACAGATATCATCTTTCTGACCGAGGAGGAAGCCAGTTACTTTATGGATGAAAAGGGGGTTG
The DNA here is from genome assembly GCA_024643445.1 of Desulfobulbaceae bacterium. GTDB lineage: Bacteria > Desulfobacterota > Desulfobulbia > Desulfobulbales > Desulfocapsaceae > Ww85. The sequence continues at coordinate 4,804 of JAHEMX010000202.1, forward strand.
CCGCTATTCAGCACCGTTTGAACCAAAAAGGCGTAGGTGAATCCGTGATCAAGGATGGTGCCGGGGTCTGTTCAATCTTTGCCAAGAATCAGCGATTCGAGATTCCGGCAGAGACGGTCAGGAAGGTCGTCGATACAACCGCAGCAGGGGACTCTTTCAGCGGTGTTTATCTCCTTGCCCGCACCTTCGGCTGTTCTCCTGAACATGCGGCAGTTCTCGCCCACCGAACGGCGGCCTATGTTATCGGCCATAAGGGGGCAATTGCCCCGTTAAAAGATATGCCTGTTACCGGCAAAGACATCATGGCGTGCAATCACTAGAGGGCAACTTGAATAATCGCCTATTCGCCGGATCTCTGCGTTATGCTCGAAATTTTATCCTTGGGATATCAGTTATATACCTACGGTAAAATTCCTTGTACACCTTGATCTTTAGCGAATAACCCAATTATTCATGTTTCCCTGAAGACAATTAATGTCCGTCCGCCACCGGGGCAGGAGCGGCTAGGGAGAGAAAAATGCAGGATTTACTCATCGATGAAAAGGAATTACGACAACTGGTCGGCAGCCGGCTGACAGCGGCAGGCTTAAACAGTATTCATGCTGAGAAAGTGGCTGACGTTCTGGTACATGCAGATTTACGCGGTGTCAGGTCTCATGGCGTGATAAGGACGGAACATTACGTCAAGCGACTGCATGCCGGAAGCCTCAATAGGAATCCGAAATTCAGTTTTGAAAAAATAAAAAGCGGTGCCGGACTTTTTGATGCCGACGACGGCATGGGGCATCCCGCCTGCGATCTTGCCATGGGAGAATGTATCAGGCTGGCAAAAGATGCCGGTATAGGGATGGTTGGTGTTCATAACAGCAGTCACTGCGGAGCCATGTCCTATTATGTCCTCCAGGCCGTAAACAGAGGGTTGATCGGTATAGCAATAACCCATACCGACAAACTCGTCGCACCTTACGGCAGTTCCAAACCATTTTTTGGTACTAATCCAATTGCCTTTGGTTTTCCGACCAAAAAGCACCAGCCTGTTGTCCTTGATATGGCGACGAGTTACACCGCATATGGGAAAATTCTACATGCGGCCCAGTCCGGAAAGTCCATACCTGACGACTGGGGTTTTGACGGTAAGGGGCAGCCAACCACCGACCCGAACAAGATTGAATCGGTAACACCGTTTGGTCAGTATAAAGGGTATGGTATCGGCATGGCCATAGACGTACTGACGGGAGTTCTGCTCGGTGCTCAATTCGGTCCGCATATCACCGCCATGTATGGTGATTACGATAAACCCCGCAAACTGGCCAGCACGATGATCGCCATCGATCCGGAGATCTATGCCGGTCTTGATCGATTCACCTCGCAGATGGACCTGATGGTTGACGAGATTCACGCCTTGCCGCCGGCTCCTGGATTCGATTCGGTCCTGATTGCCGGTGACAATGAGTGGGAGAATGAAAAAAGAAACCGTGCGCAGGGGGTGCCGGTACTCGAGTCCATCTATGCCTTTCTAAAACAGCGTTGAAATTCTGCGAAGAATTGCGATAAACGCTATGGACCGCTGCCTGTTTACCGCAAATTGCCTCAGGCTGAGCCGTTGAGCAACGATGACGGTGAGTGTGACCCACACTGTGGGCAGCGGCCGTAGTCTGCCACTGTCGGGCAGGCTACGGCTGTCTGATGGATGCGTTGGTCGCTGGCGGTGACAAGATACGCTGATCGGATAGAGGTGGTGTTTCTTTTCCTGGTGACAAACTCAAAGTGATACCTGTCGTTTCCAGGGAATGAAATCATCCTGGCCGAGCCGGTCTGCCTTGGTGGTGTAAGTACCGCTGGCTGTCTGCAGGCAGAGAGACATCAGATCTTCGGATAAAGACGGGATGGTTCGTTCGCCGCTCAGCACCGGACCGGTATCAAAATCAATCATGTAGCTGAGCCTTCGGGCAATAGTAGAATTGCTCGACACTTTTATCACCGGTACAATTGCGTTACCGGTAGGCGTACCCAACCCGGTAGAGAACATGATCAGGTT
>JAHEMX010000203.1 GCA_024643445.1 Desulfobulbaceae bacterium
TTCAAATGCATAACTGCAATTAAAGAATATGTTCATGATATATTTGGGTTAGTTCAATGCGGCTCATAAACTCCGGCTACTTCGTCGGACCTTCTCATCGCCTGCAGGGGAGGGGGTCACCAACGTCCCATGATGGGGATATTAAACTTTTTAATTCGGAAAAATCAACAGTGTGCTCATGTGGTCGGTGTTTATGCCCAACAACTCAATTGGCAAGGCTTGATTGGTTGTTTTACGCACCGCTCCCTGAGGCGCAGCCGAGTACCCTGCAACGTCGCTGGCTGGCTTGATAAATGGAGAAACCGATGAATAGGATCGGGTGGAATGAGGGCTAGTATGGCCACTCATTCTTTTTTGGGGTCTTTACAAACCTGCTGTCTTACTTCACCTTTTTGATGAGGGGCGGAACCCAACTGACGTCGAGAACAGCCTCTTTGTCCCAATATGCCCGCAGATAGAGCGAGAACATTCCCTGCGGGGCCGGTACCCAGTTGGTTGCTATATCCGCTCCCGGGGATTCAGTTCGGAAATACTGGGTCAGTGATCCACCGAGTTGAACTGCAGGTCCTGGTTTTCGGCGCTCAGGGAACATGACTTCGAGTACTAACATTATGATAATCAGGAGAAATCTTCATGATTTGACATCTTGCACTGTTTGAAACACCTGCTGCATGACAGATGAACAGTATCCATTGTAAATGATGCCTACCTTTTAGGTGGCTGTCCCTCTAAAAAGACAAACGTTCATTCTTTCTAGTTTGACTTGACATTAGTTGGATGTAGAATATGTTGGGTTTAGTGAGCATATGCTCATAACGCGACACTGTCGTACAACTTCGCTCAGGGAGGATCTTATGGCTGATGAAACTGAGGCCGGATGCGCCCGTCCAACGGGGGGACCGGTAGGGGCGGAATCGACGCAAAATGATAAACCAGCAAAACCGACCAGGGAGGAACGAGCCATGGTAATGGTAGGCCAGAAGGCCCCGGACTTTATTGCGCCGGGTTATCAGAAGGGAAAATTCATCACGGTCAAACTCTCTGATTATCTGGGAAAATGGATAGTATTATGCTTCTATCCCGGTGACTTTACCTTTGTCTGAGCTACCGAGATTTCAGCGGTCGCTGAAAAATACCTTGAATTCAAAAAGTTGGGAGTTGAAGTGCTCTCAGTCTCCATAGATTCGATGTTTGTCCATAAGATGTGGGATGATGACGAACTCTCGAAAATGGTTGACGGAGGGGTTCCCTTTCCGATGCTGTCAGATGCCGGAGGCAAGGTCGGCAGGATCTACGGTGTATTCGACGAGAATGCGGGTGTTGAGAACCGGGGCCGCTTCCTGATCGATCCCGATGGGGTCATCCAGGGATTCGAGGTGTTGACGCCTCCGGTCGGACGAAACGTGATGGAAACCATCCGGCAGATCCAGGCCTTTCAGCTGGTCAGGCAGACCAAGGGTGGAGAAGCGGCGCCTTCCGGCTGGCGGCCGGGTAAAAAAACCTTGAAGCCGGGCATTAACCTTGTCGGTAAGGTTTGGAAAGAGTGGAAAACGAGTATGGCTTTTGATTGAACCACCGTGGCAGAGAGCCGGGAGATCATCTTCCGGCTCCTGCCTGTCGGATTTATTCTGCAGCGGTAAAGAGGATATGGTAATGAAACGCGATGCAATGGTGATCAAGAAAGAAGACAATGTGGCGACCGCTCTGCGCGATTTGAGCCGTAACGATCTGGTCTCAGTCGGTATTGGCGATGGGATAATCGAGGTTACACTCGTCGAAAGCGTGGCGTTCGGTCACAAATTTGCCGTTTGCGATATTTTGACGGGACAGGATATAGTCAAATACGGCGAGGTTATTGGCAGGGCGACGGCGGATATAGCAACTGGTGCTCACGCCCATATTCAGAATATTGAAAGCCTGCGGGGGCGTGGCGATCTGGCTTGAGGAGTGAGTGGCGTATATGCCAAACGGCGAAAATATGGAATTTCTGGGATACCGGAGAGCAAACGGGCAGGTTGGAACGAGGAACTATGTCGGGGTCATCTCGACCGTTGTCTGCGCAAATGAAGTGGCGGAAGACATAGCCCGCCAGGTTGACGGGGCCGTCAGTTTTACCCACCACCAGGGGTGCTGCCAGACGCCGGTGGATATCCGGCGTGTCAATGAAGTCCTGATCGGCCTGGGGAGTAATCCGAATCTGGCGGCCGTTCTGCTCGTCAGTCTCGGCTGCGAGAGTACGGCGTTAGAGGACGTTGCGGCGGGGATCCGCAAGGCCGGCAAACAGGTGGAAGTTATTGGTATTCAGGACACAGGAGGAGCTGCACGGACCCGGGCGGAGGGTTCGCTGATCGTGCAGAATATGGTGGCCCAAGCGTCATTTCTGAGGCAGCAGCGCTGCGGCTTATCGGATATTGTCCTTGGCCTCAAATGCGGCAGTTCCGATACGACCCAGGGACTTGCGGCGACACCGGTGATTGGCGTTGCCTCGGATCTGGTCGTTGCGGCTGGCGGGACTTCTATTCTCGGGGAAGTGACCGAGTTTATCGGGGCCGAACATATTATGGCCCGGCATGCGGCATCCGAGGAGATCGGAGATCAGATCGTGGATCTGGTCAAGCGTATGGAAAACCGCGCCATAGCAGTCGGCTGCGATATGCGTGGGGGGCAGCCTACAGGGGGAAACATAAAGGGCGGCCTGACGACCATTGAGGAAAAATCATTAGGCGCTGTCGCCAAAGGTGGTTCAGCGCCGATCCAGGCTGTTTATGAATATGGCGTCAGGCCCACCGTGAAGGGGCTGGTCGTTATGGATTCACCGGGCCGGGAGCCCGAAATTCTTACCGGGTTGGCTGCAGCAGGCTGTAATATGATCGTTTTTGCAACCGGTCGCGGTGCGCCACAGGGCTTTCCCTTTGTACCGGTGATAAAACTAACGGGTAATTCGCATACCTGGGAGCGGATGCGTGACCATATGGATCTTTCCGTTTCCAGCGTTATTGAGGGTACCGAAAGTATTCCCGAGGCAGGCGAGCGTCTTGTACGTTCCCTTCTGGAAGTCGCTTCCGGAGTCAGGACAAGGGCTGAGATTACCGGCTACACCAGAGCTATGGACATTTACGTCACCGGACCGGTGATCTAGGACTGATAATATGATATATCCACGAATTGCAGAAATCACCCAAAACCTTAATGACACGCGCGTTGCCGATATTCAATCGTTAATTGCGGCGGAGATGAAACGGGTCGAACTTTCCAGCCGAATCAGACCCGGCGCCAGGGTGGGAATTACCGCAGGAAGCAGGGGTATTACCGACATGGTTGCTGTCCTGCAGGCGATAGTGGTCGAGATAAAGAAGATCGGGGCTGCACCGGTTATCATCCCTGCCATGGGCAGCCATGGCGGAGCCACTGCCGAGGGGCAGGCGGAAATGCTCGCGGGGCTTGGGGTAAGCGAGCAGCGTATCGGAGCCCCGGTCGTCTCTTCCATGGAGGTTGTCGAGCTGGGAGACACCGAAGAAGGTATTCCCGTTGTTCTGAGCAGGGATGCGATGGCGTGCGACCATCTTGTTGTTGTCAATCGGGTGAAGCCGCACACCGAGTTTCGCGGCAAAATTGAGAGCGGCCTGACCAAGATGATGGTGATCGGCCTCGGCAAACATCAGGGGGCGGTGCTCGCCCATCGCTGGGCCGTCCGCTATGGCTACGAGCGCACGCTGATTGCCTCGGGAAAGCTTATTATCGAAAAGGCGCCGATAACGCTCGGTGTCGGGATCGTCGAGAACGGATTCGGTCAAGCGGCCAGGATCGAGATCGTTACCCCGGAACATTTCATCGAGAAGGATGAGCATCTCCTGGCCTTTGCCAGGAAGACCTGCCCGCACCTGCCCTTTGATCGACTGGACATTCTCATTGTCGATGAAGGGGGAAAGGAGATCAGCGGAACCGCCATGGATACCAAGGTGATTGGCCGGATCATGAATATTTACGAACCGCCCCTGGAACACCCGCATATCACCCGTATCGTGCTGCGGGACCTGACGGAAAAATCCCACGGCAACGGTCTGGGGATCGGTCTTGCCGATTTTGTCACCCAGAGAGTTGCCGACAAGGTGAACCATGCTATAACCGATGTGAACTGCGTTACCGCGGTCGCTCCTGAAAAAGGCCGTCTGCCCATCGTTGGACGGACGGACCGCATGGCTATCGATTATGCCTTCGCATCGGCCGGTCCGGTAAACGCTGACAACGTGCGTTTATGCTGGATCAGGAATACCAATAAGCTTGACCGGATGTTTGTTTCCGAAGCACTGCTTGCAGAGGTTGACGCCCATCGGGATCTTGAAATTGTTTCCCCCTTGAAGGAAATGAATTTTAACGATCAGGGCGATCTGCTTGTTTGACATGGCGGTAGTTTGAAGCATGAGATGGTGCAAGACCTCATCTCAACAGGCGCTGCCGGATACGGCCGCAGGCGCCGGCGTTTGCCGCGACCGTGCGGCCACTTGCAGGCGGGTGCCGGCTGTTTATCCTCAAGAAACTCCCGTGCGAGATGCAGCGCATCGTTGCTCGATGTTTTAACGGCATCTCGTCCGCCCGCCAGGAAGATAATCAATCAATTTCCATTCCATTATTCATGCTCGAAAATCAACAGCGTTATCAGCGAATAGCAGACAGCCTGCAGATCTCTGCGAATCAGGTGGAAGCAACAGCGACGCTGCTGGCGGAAGGTGCCAGCGTGCCCTTTATCTCACGATATCGCAAGGAGGTAACCGGTTCCCTCGATGAGTTACAGATCAGTATTATCCGGGACCAGCGCCTTAAACTGGCAGAGCTCGATAAACGGCGCCAGTCCATCATGGATATGCTCCTGACGAGGGATATCCTGACCGATGGTTTGCGGGCAGCTCTGCTCGGGGCTGAGACGATGACGACCCTCGAGGACATCTACCTCCCGTTCAAGCAGAAAAGAAAGACCCGCGCCATGGCGGCCAGGGAAAAGGGATTGGAACCCCTGGCCCGGGCGATCTTTGAGGGCCAGGATGAGAGCCTCGATGTTTCTGCTTTTTTGCATCCCGAAGCGGGGGTGAACAGTGAGGATGTGGCCCTTGCCGGAGCCCGGGACGTCATGGCTGAGTGGGTCAATGAAGATCCGGCTGTTCGCAGCCTTTTGCGCCGGAGCTTTGCCGAAAAGGCGCTGATCCGATCCGAGGTGGTGAAGACGATGGAAGAGACCGGGGCCAAATTCCGTGACTATTTCGACTGGCGGGAAGAGGCGCGAAAGGCGCCCGGGCACCGGTTGCTTGCTCTTTTTCGCGGCGAGGCAGAGGACGTTTTGAGACTGTCGGTCAGGCCGGACAACGAGCTGGCCCTGGCTCTGCTTAACAGCCATTACCTTTTTCGCGGGAAATACCGTGACCAGCTGAGACTGGCCGTGGAGGACAGTTACAAACGGTTGCTGGCTCCCTCCCTGGAAAAGGAGTTGCGCGGGAGTCTGAAAGAGCGGGCTGACCGGGAAGCAATACGGGTTTTCAGTGATAATCTTCGCGAGTTGCTTCTGGCACCACCCTTGGGCCAGAAACGAATTATGGCTCTGGACCCCGGATTTAGAACCGGGGCAAAGCTGGTCTGCCTGAATGAACAGGGCGTTCTGCTCCATTATACCACTATTTATCCGACGCACGGCGGGCCTAAAAAAGAAGAGGCCGCAACGATCGTTCGTGATTTATGCCGGGTACACAGGGTTCAGGCCATCGCGGTCGGTAACGGTACGGCCGGTCGTGAGACGGAGGAATTCATTCGCGGTCTTGATCTTAAGGGCACGATCATCATCACCCAGGTTAACGAAAGCGGCGCTTCAATCTACTCGGCCTCCGAGGTAGCCCGTCGAGAGTTCCCCGACCATGATGTTACCGTCCGCGGTGCTGTCTCTATCGGACGGCGTCTCCAGGATCCTCTGGCGGAACTGGTCAAGCTTGATCCCAAATCAATAGGGGTCGGGCAGTATCAGCACGATGTTAATCAGGCAGAACTCAAAAAGGGGCTCGAGGAGCTGGTGATGACCTGTGTGAACAGCGTCGGGGTCGAGGTAAACAGCGCCTCACCGGAACTGCTCGCCTGTGTCTCGGGGCTTGGTCCGGTTCTGGCTGCCAATATCATTGCTTATCGCGATGAGCATGGTCCCTTTCCCACGAGGGAAGAATTGCTGAAGGTCCCACGGCTCGGAGCAAAAGCGTTTGAACAGTGTGCCGGTTTCCTGCGTATCCATGGGGCAAAAAATCCCCTGGATAATTCTGCCGTTCACCCGGAGCGCTATGACACGGTAGTGAAAATGGCGAAGGATCTTGATTGTGTTGTTGCCGATTTGATCAACAGAAAGGAACTCAGGGACTCTATTGATCTCAAACGTTATGTCTCCGGCCAGCTCGGGTTACCGACCCTGCAGGATATTATGGGAGAACTCGCCCGGCCCGGTCGTGATCCGCGCCGGGAATTTACGTCCTTCACCTTTGACAAGCGGGTCAGCGCTATTGGTGATCTTGCTGCTGAGATGAGGCTTCCCGGTATCGTGACGAATGTCACCCGTTTTGGTGCCTTTATCGATGTCGGCGTCCACCAGGACGGGCTTGCGCATATAAGCGAATTGGCCGACAGGTATGTCAGGGATCCTGCCGAGGTGGTGAAAGTCGGGCAGCATGTGACGGTGCGCGTTCTTGAGGTGGATCTGAAGCGAAAGCGGATTTCCCTTTCCCTGCGCGGCTTGTAACGTTATAAAAAAATGTTTTGCGGCGGTGCCGGCAGCAGCATCATGGCCATCCGGCGATGAGGATTCCTCGGG
>JAHEMX010000204.1 GCA_024643445.1 Desulfobulbaceae bacterium
TGAAGTCATCGGTAGGCGGGCTTATTGACACCTCTGCCGGGCGCATGGATTTGAGAATGTCATCGAGCTTAAACCGGATCGAGGAAAGGACTTCATTCGGAAAGGGTTTCTCGCTCAGGGATAGCCTCGACCCGGCGACAAGGATACCATTTGTCACACCCCTCCCTCTTCCTTCCGAACCGAATGAGGAAATAAACACTCTGGCATCGTCGAAATTGTCGAGCAGGGCACTTTCCAGTCGCACCACATCGGGAGAAATCCCGCTTGCCCAGGCTATCGTGTTGATGACCAAGATCCCATTCGGGTGTAAGAGTTGTTTAATGCGGCCGATCGCCTCGGTTGTCATCATGTACCAGGGAGTATTTTCGGCGGCAAAAACGTCGAGAAAAACAATGTCATAACGCTCATCGGCCCGGTTCAAATAGGTCCTGGCGTCTTCGTAATAAATCCTGACCGAATCAGGCAAGGTGAAATAGTCGCGGGCAACCTCGGCGATTCGCGGTTCCATTTCTACGACCGTAACCGCAACCCCGCGCCTTACCAGCTGCTTGGCCAGGGTGCCTGCTCCCAGGCCAAGCAGGAGTGCATTTTTCGCCTGCGGAAGAAAGCGGTGTGAGAGATAATTCTGGTACTCGGTAAAGGGGTAGGCTGAGAGGCCCCTGGTTTCCCCACCCTGGATCGCCCCGTCGAGAAGCAGGCTTCGTGTTGCCAGGGCCGGCATGTCCAGAACCTCTATAAGGCCGACACTGCTGTTTTTTGCATAAAGGATCGTGGCAGGAAATCCGGAAACGGTAACAGTCCGCCTGAGCCCTGGCGCGAAATGCAGGGTAATAAGCGCTGCAGCGATCAGAATAACCAGGGTTGCGACATTGATAACCGGTTCCTGGCTCCTGGATAAGAGCCACCACAATACGCCGATGAGAAGCAATATTCCCCCTGTTGCAGCGAGTACCAGCCTGAGCGGGAAGTGCGGAATAAGGACGAGGGCCGCCAGCCAGCCGCCCGCCAGCCCACCCATGGTATTGGTAAAGAAAATCGTTCCGGCTGCCAGGCCTGCACCGGCGTTCAACTGGTCCTGACGCTCTATCAGCAGCGGACTCACCATGCCCAGCATCAGAAGGGGAATACCGAAGAGAGCAACTGCTCCCACGAAGCTTCCACCTGAAATTCCCAGGACTTTCGATGTTGATTCCAGGACAACATCACGGATAAAGGGGAACAGCAACAGCCAGATGCCGGCAACAATGAAAACCACTGGCAAGAGCCATCTTTGGTGTTTTTTACTCGCAGTGCCGCCGACCCGGTAACCAACTGCAAGAAAGAGTAATGTCGCGGTTATCTGGGCGGTCCAGACCTTTAATGAGGAACCGTAATAGGGCGCCAGGGCTCTCACCCCGACAATTTCAATGATCAATACTGAGATTCCTTCCAGAAATGCTGTAATGACATAGAGCTTTGCAAGCACGCTTGGATTATGCACCGCCATTTTTCATCAACTCCGAACTGGTTTAGGATAAAAGTTAATCAGAAAACTGCAGAGCGATAAGGTTTCCTGCAGACATTGCTGTAAGATAAGCATCAAGGATTCAAAATCAGCAGTATACCTGACAATTCAGATTTTCGCTGTTGCATAGATTTGAGGTGGTTGCTCACGGTGTTTTTTCAGCGTCGAAGAATCGATGAGCTATAATCGATTCATTGGAGAAAGAAGCATCTGGCTCCAAATTTCTTGCGTTACACACTTTATCAGGTTTTAATGGGGCTGTCACAATGTGATAGTTGATCACGGTAAAATGGTGTATTATGGCGGACTATAATTCAACCTCCTCTCACCGTAATTCTGATTCGCATTAGAGATACCGATTGGCGCATTGATACCGTGGTGAACAACATTGCAGGCTAACCTTATGCGTTTATGGAAAATCCATTTGCTCCTGCTCTGCCTTTCTATTGCTGTTGCGGGTTGTGCCGTTCCTAAGAAGCGATCCTGGAGCAGGAAGGAGGACTCCTCCGGTGCTGCAACTCAGGTGGCAGGAACCAACAAACGTACCTGGATTCAGACAGAAGGCTCCTACAGAATCTCTGCAGGTATGGCTGCAAACCGGAGGAGCATCTGGATCGAGAGGAACGCCACCCTTGAGGCTATGGCGCCGGTGAAAAGGCAGGAACCCGATCTCTCGCCGGTTGAAACAGAACCTGAAACCCGCCTTGAATTGGAGCTCGAGGCCCTGGCCCTGACAGGGAACTGGGACGACCGCCGGACGGCTGACAAGATACACGCTCCGGTCGACCATGTTGCTGAATACGGGCCGGTCTATGATTTTCCTATTACCGTCAATAGTCAGGTTGTCGCTTATCTTGAACTTTTCCAGGGACCGCTGCGCGATAATTTCAGCACATGGCTGGCCCGTTCCGGACGCTACCGTCCGATGATGGAGGCTGAGCTCAAAGCGGCGGGGCTGCCCCTTGATCTTGCCTATCTGTCAATGATCGAGAGCGGCTTCAGTCAGCGGGCATATTCGAAATCACAGGCGGTGGGACTCTGGCAGTTCATGGCCGCGACCGGGCATGACTACGGCCTTGAAGTTACTGAATACCTCGATGAAAGACGCGCTGCCGAAAAACCTACGAAGGCGGCCGTTGCCTACCTGAGTGATCTCTATGAGGAGTTCGGAGACTGGTATCTGGCCGTTGCCGCTTATAACGGCGGGCCTGGAACGCTTCGCAACGCCATCAGGAAAACCGAGAGCACCGATTTCTGGAAGATTGCCCAGAAGGCATTTCTGCCGCTGGAGACCGAGCGTTATGTCCCCAAGCTGATTGCGGCTATCATCATCGCCAGGGAGCCGGAAAAATACGGGTTTACCGATATCGCCTATGAAAAACCGGTTCCCTATGACACGATTAGCGTCGGTCCGGGCTTAAGTTTTGAGGCAATAGCCATACTCACCAACTCAAGCAGCGCGACGATCAAACACCTGAACGAGGAACTTATTGCCGGCAGGACCCCGCTCGATGCCGAGTCCTACACCCTGAAAATCCCCGCAGGTACCAAGGAACTGGCCGAGAGCAACCTGTCGTTGCTGTCTCATGTTGTCAGCACGGATTACAAAACCCAGGTGTTCGGTGATGGTGAGACACTGGCCCAGGTCTTCCGCAGGTACAGCGTTAACACCGCAGCCTTGTCGTATCGAAACAACCTCAAGGTTGACAAAGTCATCGCCTCCAACCGGCTGCGTATACCGTTTAACAATACCTTGTTCTGGTTGCGCGATGATCAGAGTGGGCTGACTCGAATGATAACGAAGCAGCGGCCTGAAAAGGAAAACATTCTTCTGGCGGATGCAAAAAAGAGCGCACCCGATGAGCAGATCTCTGCTGATGATTACAGCTGGTACCAGGTAAAAAACGGTGACTCACTGTGGACCATCTCCCGTCGTTTTAATATATCACCTGGCGAGCTGAAGAAATTAAACAACCTGAAATCCGATCTTATTCACCCCGGCAGCCGCTTGAGATTGAACGACGCCTGATCCGCGTCCCAGGCTATATAGTCTTCCCCTGCATCAGCCGCTCCTGGACCGATTTCAGCGGGGCAGGAGATCAACGTAAACGGTTTTCGTCTACTGCGTTCCATGAATGAGCAGCCAGGCCAGGGCCTGTTCATCCGTCAGACCGTCCGGAGGAGTGGGCCGGGGCTGGCAATCCCTGGTTTCGATGTACCAGCGGCCCTGGTGCTTGCTCACGTGATAGCCGTATTTCTGAGCGGTCTGACGGATAACCGTCGAAACAGCCGGTTGTTTCGCTTTCATCCCAAACCAGACGCTGCCCTGCATCGCGGCGTGCAGTGACGCTTTGTCTTCCTGCCTGCCGTGACAAAGTAATTCCCGCACCGGGGGCAGGTCTGCAGATCATTTTCCTCACTATTATTCAACAGCCTGATAAAGCTCAGCAGCAGGTGATCCTGCCAGTGTATGAAGGAAATTACCTTCCCCCCACTCCTGAGCAGTCTCGATTTAAAATGAAAATCCGCAACAATGTCCTTCGATCTCAGGTAAGCGATGACCGGAGCAAGATGCTGCTGGAGTTTCTCAAGTGTCATGCCGGGTGCCTCCGCATCATTTTTGTGGACGAAGTTTTCGGCAAAACGTCTGACCAGATCACGTTGAATCCTGGCCCGGGTCTTCTCCTTTTTTTCTATCCCGAAGTCCATCTGGGCGAGTTCCAATAGTTTTTGCAGATCTCCTTGCTTGCTCATGCGCACTCCTTGCTTATCGTGTTTCAGACAGGATAAGCTCTTGTTATTGAAAAGCAATTGATTTTCAATAATGAGACGAATAGGGCTAAATCCAATGGCAACAGGGCTTCTTTTGGCGGACTCCTCGGGCGCGTCAATGCTTGCGATCTCAGTCCCGGCCCGTTATAAGATGAGAGGAGGTGTCATGAAATGGTGCGAAACGCGGCTCGCATGGCGCCGACAGGCCACGAAAGGAAATGATCGTTTAAGCTGCACACGCTTATCTTATCCATGATGCGAGCAATTACCCTAATACTTTCTGCTGCTCTTTTCGCTCTAGCCGGTTCGCCCTGCCTTGCCGCGAACTCGGTCCCGCTGGTGCGTATCGAGGGGCCTTTTCTTTCCATTGAGGCACAGAACCAGCCGCTTACCGCCATTCTGGATGAGTTCATCCGGGCGGGCATCCGCGTTCGCATCGATCCCCGCATCAATCCGCGGGTCACCGCCTCTTTTGAAAATAGATCCGTCGGCAGCGGGCTCGAAAGTATTCTCCGTTCATTTGACTATGCCCTTGTCTGGGCCCAAAAGGATGGCCCGGGTGCAGAAGAACCCGGCCTTCGGGAAATCCAGATTTTTAATAAAGGCCAGACAGGCGCGGGACTGCCGTTGTATAAGACCTCCAACCTGGAACTTGAAAAGGACCCTGCCGGTGTATCTTATGTCAAGGATACGCTGCTGGTCCGGTTTGATCCGGCGCTGGGCTTGTCCGAGCGCAAAGCTCTTCTGAAGGCTATTGCAGCCACCCTTGTCGAGGAGCCCGCACCTCTGGGCATCGCCAGACTGCAGCTGGCGGAGGGCAGCAATGTCCTTGCCATTGCCGACCTCCTTGCCAGGATTCCCGGTATTCAACACGTTGAGCCGGATTATGCCTATCCCCTTGCGGGTTCCGTTCCAGTTGCCGGGAATTTCTCTTCAACAGCCGCCGAGACAAGCCCGACGGCGGGCAGCACGACCGTTGCCGTCTTGGACAGCGGCCTGGCTGTCGACTATGCCGACAGCGGGTTCGTCGCAGGAGCTTACGATGCCGTAACGTCGAGGACTCTGTTGACCGGTGATCCGCTCGGACATGGTACCCAGATGACCCTGATCGCTACGGGTACGGTTATCCCGTTTGGCGCAAAGCCGGAGAGTGGTGAGGCTACGCCGGTCGTTGCTATACGCGCCTTTGACGACAACGGCTTTACGTCGAATTACACCCTGCTGCGCAGCATTGATTACGCCTTGGGAAGCGGGGTGAAAGTCCTCAGTATGAGCTGGGGAACCGAGCAGAACAGTCCCTTCATGGAAGCGGCAATGGCCTATGCCTCTGAGCGAGGGATGATTGTCGTGGCGGCCGCCGGCAATTCACCTTCCGGAAAAGCCGTCTACCCGGCAGCCTATGATACGGTTATCGGGGTCGGCGCCTTGATGCCGGACGGAAGCAGATGGTCTCAATCGAATTATGGCAGTTTCGTCTCCGTCTATGGACCTGGACTGGCCGATCTGCCGGTAGGATCCGGCGGCGTTCCCGGCATTTATGCCGGGACTTCAATTGCGACTGCCTATACTGCCCGGCGAGTTGCCGCGATCCTTGACAGCAATCCGGAAGCAGACATCAGCGAGGTGCTGCGCCAGTTGATGAAGGGGAAATGATCCCAGAGGAGCGGGGTGCCGGATAAGGCCTCCTGCAGACGCACTGCAGGAGGCCTCCTTTCAACTGATCTCGGCAGGATTGCAGAGATCAGTTTCTGCTTCTGCTACTCTGCCGCAGTTGTTGCATGAGTATTTCATCGCCGCAAGTTTTCCTTTACAGACATGCGTCGGTCCAACGTTATGGGTACCGCAATAATCACAATGCATGGTGAAATCCGTCGGGTTGCACAGGTGTCCGGGATCATCGGCTGTGGCTCCGCAATTGAGGCATGTGGCCATGATTGATCTCCTTGAATTGGACTGTTTTCAGGAGCCTTCCCGGTCTGATTGAAACTGCCCATGTGCTTATTGCTGCAGGCTGAGGAAAACAGAAGGGATGAATAGTTGGGACTATGGGCAAGACAGAAGAAAATTTAAGGGTGCCTGAAGCTCCTGTCAATGTCTTGAAACACCACCAGGTAGTATAACATGCCTGGTGGTGTCTCACTCAGGTTCATACCGACAGCTTGTCATCATCCATCAGCCCGATGATGTCGGGTGTTGGGATATCGCAGACGGTGCCGGTATCGGGATTTTCTACCCGGTGAAAATATTCGTTCAGACGGTCATGGGCAGGACCAAAACCGGCCTTGCGGTTGAAATTCCGTTCCGCCTTCAGGGTCTCAACAGCCAGTGTCCGGATTTGCAGCGGTGTTATTTCCCTGCCATGCATGGCCTGAATCAGCTCACAGAGAATCGAGAGATCGGGTAAGGCGGTTCCGAGAAAGTAGCAGAACCCGAGGCTGTCCCATTGCAGGGTGCCGATCTGGGAGAGCCGCGAGGCATCGGCCTGACCCTTGAAGCCATGGTGATCCTCGACAGCGGCGCGAATGGTGTGACCTGCCG
>JAHEMX010000205.1 GCA_024643445.1 Desulfobulbaceae bacterium
GAACAAAGATCGATGCTTGCAACATATCCTGCTGGCGGGAGTGCTCTTCTTCGTTGTCTGCTCCGCCTCTTTTGCTGCAGCCGCCTCGGTTGAAGTTGCGGCATCGCTCACCCCCCAGTCCTTTCCGGTCAATCAAGCCGCACGCTTCACTATCACCGTGGGCGGCAGTCAATCGGCCGCCGTTGCCTTACCGGAGGTGGCAGATATCCGCCTGCACGAGAGAGGAAAATCAAGCCAGTTCAATATGATAAACGGTACCATAAGTTCCTCGGTATCCTACAACTACCTGGTCGAAGCCCTGAAACCCGGCAGCTATGTAATGCCTGCCGTCAAGGTCACCGTGGATGGCGTTGTACACGAAACCAGCCCGATCAATTTCACGGCAACAGCGGTCGGATCGGTGTCCGGCAGCAGTGGCGATGACGGCCAGAGCAGGCCTGAAGATGATGCGGAGCTCGCCTTTATCCGGATCTCGGAAACGGGCAGTCATTACCCTGGTGAAATTGTTCCGCTCACGATAAAAGCTTATTTTAACCGTAATTACCGGGCTGATGTCAATTCCCTGCCCGTTCTTACGGGGGATGGTGTGGTTATGGACCAGTTGACCGGTCAGCCGCGTCAGAGCGAAGAGTCAGTCGACGGGGCCAGGTATAATGTCCTGAGCTGGGAGACAACCCTGTCCGGCGTAAAGGCGGGCAGCCATCCCATCAAACTCAGCCTCAACGCCACCCTGTTGATACCGCAAACAAGACGCCGCTCACCGATTTCCTCTTTTGGCGGGAACAGCCTGTTTGACGATTCCTTTTTTGACAGTTTCCTGGGAGGCTACAGCCAACGGCCAATTACCCTTGTCAGTCCTGAAAGGATCTTTGCGGTAGTGGATTTACCGGAAAAGGATCAACCGGCTGATTTTACCGGCGCTATTGGTGATTTTTCCATGCAGGTGAGCGCAGAGCCTCTGGACATCGAGGTTGGCGAACCCATTACCTTGAAGGTGGTCATATCCGGCCAGGGCAACTTTGCCCGCGTGGATATGCCGGAATTTCCAGACTCCTCCGGGTGGAAAACCTACGACCCCACTTCTGAATTTTCTGAACAGAATAACCGCTATACCGGCAATAAAAACTTTGAACGGGCGATTGTCGGCAGGAACCGGTCACTCGTTGAAGTTCCATCCCTTTCTTTCAGCTACTTTGATCCAAAGGCCAAACAATATGTTACCCGGACCAGCAAGCCCATTCCTGTGCATATGAAACAGGCGGAACCACCGCCGCTTCAACCGCAAAACCCGCCGATGCCCACCGAAAAAAACAAAACAACGGTTCCGGACCCTCCTGCTGCAGCGCCCGGGATCCATCATTTCGCTCCGATCAAGATTGAGATGGGCAGCTTCAGCCGGGAAATCCTGCCACTCTTTAAAAAGGGTTGGTTCGCCATCTTCGTTGTTTGTTGTATCCTCACGATTACTGCTGTTCTCCTCGTTGCCGCCCGATCCGCCAGATTACAGAAAAACCCGCACCTGGCCATCCTGCGAAAAAGAAAGCAGCGCCTGGCGAAGGACATGCAGAGCATTGAAAGTGCCCGGCTCGCTCATGATAGCGCCAGATTCCTGCAGGGATGCCGCACTGCCATACAGAACCAGTTAGGATCGCTCTGGGGAATTGAACCCTCCGCCATCAGTCTTTCAGATCTGGCGAACAGGCTCCCCCAGGCGGCCCCTCTTGTCGAACTATTTAAAATGGCCGAAGAATCGTCATACGGCGGTTTCTCCCTGTCAAGCGAGGAGATGGAGAACACGCTTGAACAATTAGGCAAAGAGCTTGGGACATTACTATGAAATCATGTAAGATCGCCATCTCCATCATCTTCGTTTTACCCTTGCTGCTCCCGACAATGATACAGGCAGCCGAACCGACGAGTGCTGAACTCTTTCACCAGGCAAACGAGGCCTACAGTCGAGGCGACTACGAGCTGGCAATCGCACAGTATGAAAGAATCACCCGGGAAAACGGGTTCTCCGCCCAGGTTCTCTACAACCTCGCCGGCAGCTATGGTCAGGCGGGCAAAACGGGAAAGGCGGTTCTCAACTACGAGCGGGCCCTGAGACTCGCCCCTGCCGATTCAGACACCATGGGTAATCTTGAGCTCATTAGAAAGGAAAACGGACTCTTTCAATCGGAGTCTACCGGAATAGATAGGTTTTTCGGATATGTCGGCCTCTACCGATGGGGGGCCGGTATTCTTTTTTCACTGGGCCTTTTCACCCTGTTCACCGTGACGAAAAGAAGCTTCGCCTGCACCAGAACCGTAGCCATCACCATCAGCGTCTCCTGCCTCGTGCTGCTGGTTATTTCCGTGTACGGAACCGTCCTCAGATACGGGGAATTCAATCCTTCGGTGGTGATCGAGCCTGAGGCGCGGCTGCTGGTCTCACCTTTTGATGCATCCGCATCGATAGGCGCCATCCAGGAGGGCAGGTTGGTCTACCCTTTGAAAGAACACAATAATTACAGCTATATTCAGGATGAAACAGGCAGAAAGGGCTGGATCATGAGGACCCTGATCGAACCGGTCTGCAAGCAGCCCGACGGGAGCTGACACCCCCTCTCCCCGTTTCGTTTTGGCGATTCACCGGCCAGTGATCCAGTGGACGACAAGGAACGGGGATAGCGAAGAGAGGCGTCCGGCAGCGGGGATCAGGCGAGACCTTCCCCGCACGCTACAAGACGACCTCTTCTTCTCCCGGCCCTTTTATACCGCGGCGCAGGAGCAGGGTCCCGTCCTGCAGATAAAGATTGATGATGGCCTGACGATAATTTACGATGGCCTCAACTTCATTGATGCGGCTTTCCAACAGGTCGCGCTGCACCCTGGCCACATCGAGCGCGGTTGCTGTCCCGACACCGAAACGAACGGTTTCCGCCCGTACCACCTCTTCCTGCAAAACCCGTCGGGAAGCGCTGGCCTCGATCTGCTGCAGGCTGCGATCCACCTCCAGCAGCGCCTTGCGCACATCAAGAGAAATGAGCTGCTTCAGGTTTTCAACGCTCTGTAGTGCCTGCCGGTAGGTGGCGCGAGAACGGCGATCACGCGCCTCGGCGGCACGATTGCCTGCCGGGAGTTCAAAATCAAGCCCGATAACGAAATCGTAACCGGGACCATCCAGATCACTGAAGCTGTTGGCAAAACTCTGGGAATAACCGGTTTTCGCCATATTTATGAAAAGGTCAAGGCGCGGTAAAAGCCCGTTGGCGGTCATCACGGTTTCCAACTCCCCGCGCCGCGCCTGCAGGCGGGCCTCATTCAGATCCGGGCGCAGCTTGATAGCCAGCGCCTCGTGTTCAAGAACGCTTCCGATTTTAACCTCGGGAACGACCGTGTCATCACTGAGCGTAATCTGTCGATCCCAGCCGTCAACGGATGGCGGATTGAGCAGCCGAAGCAGCGTGAGTCGCGTCTGCTCCCGCTGGCTGCGGGCATTGATCAATTGCTGTCTGCGCAGTGCCAGCTCCGCATTAACGACCGTCTCTTCGGTTTCGGCAATTTGACCGACCGCTATTCGGGTGCGGACATTCTGCAGCTGCTGTTGAGCCAATTGGAAGGATTCCTGGAATATCTCGACCTGCCGCAGCGCCAGGGCATACCCCCAATAGGCCTTCTCCACCGCCGCAACCAGATTCTCGGTAAATCCCCGAAGATTGTAGGCGGAGGCTACAGCACCGGTTTCAGCCTGGCGTACCTTGGCCAGGTTGGCCGCAACGCCGAAATCGCGCAAGAGCGCCTGGGTGAGGCTTAACCCCGCACGCACTTCATCAGAATAGCGGCCGTTATCGTAATCACTGTTCTGCAGGGACAGGTCCAGGCTGAGGTCCGTCCCGGTTGGAAGACGCTTGGCAATGCCGGCGCTCAGGAAACTTTCCCTGCCGTCTATTGAATAAAACCGGTCTCGTATATCATCGAAAGAGCGATCCCGGCTTTTTTCCAGACTTCCCCGTGCGAACAAAACAGGGTCGAAAACCGCACGCTCCGTGTCAACAAAGGTGCCGGCGATCACCGGCTTGAACTGCTCGACCACCAATGAACGGTTTCTCTGCAGTGCCGAGAGAACCGCCTGTTCCACGCTCAGGCTCAACAGGCCATCGGGAGGAAACACTTGGAAGGTACGCCCGTCTTGTGTGCTGAAAGAGGTTTCGGCAGAGGTGCTCGATGGCAGGGGTACATCCGAAGTGGCCTCTGACCCAAGCGTTTCAGTCGGCATGATTACCTGCGGCGCGGTGATATCGACCGGCCTCGTCCTGGGTCGTTCCACGGCTGTCGACAGACAGCCAGCCAGGGCAAGCCCGGTGATCATTCCTGAAATGAGGCCCAGAGTTTTCTTCATGACAACGGCCCGGCTGGATTATCGGCACGCAGGCGTTCCGCGCGCCGGTTAAACAAGTAATACAGAACGGGAATATAGATAAGCGTGATCAGGGTAGCACTCAGCAGGCCGCCCAGCACGGTTCGTGCGAGCGGCGCCTGCATATCGCTGCCCTCACCGATGCCGAGCGCCAGAGGCAACAGCGACAGGATGGTGGTCAGCGAGGTCATCAGTACGGGGCGCAATCGATCCTGTCCCGCCCGGCGCACGGCCGAAAGCAGATCCTGCCCCTCGTCGCGGAAGAGCGTATTGGCGCGATCGACGATCAGGATAGCGTTGTTTACCACTATGCCGACAAGCATGATACAGCCGATAAAGCTCTGCACGTTGAAGGTGGTGCCGGTGAGCAATAATATCAAGACGACTCCAATTACCGGCAACGGCACGGAAAGCATGACGATAACCGGCGAAAGCAGTGACTCGTAGAGAGAAGCCAGGACCATATAGACAAGAACGGTGGCGAGGATAATGCCGATCAGCATCTCCCTGAAAGATTTTGCCTGTTCCTCGACATCGCCGGACATCACAATCTCGTAACCGCGTGGCCGGGGAATGTTCGTCAGCTTGTCCTGGACGTCGGCGGCGATCTCGCCGAGAGGACGGTCGCTGACATTGGCGCTGATCGCCACCATGCGCTGCTGGTTTTTCCTTTCAATCTCCACCGGCCCGATCCCTGAACGGGTCGTCATCAGGTTACGAAGCGAGATCGCCTCTCCGGATTTATTGGTGATCGTGTGGGTCAGCAATTCATCGATACTCAGTAGCTCGGCATCCTTTACCTTCACCAGGATATCGACCTCCTCCCCGCTGCCGTCCCGGAATTGGCCGGCCTTTGTTCCCGACAGGGCGGTCTCAAGCGTACGGGCAATCTGCGCCACACTGAGCCCCAGATCCGCGGCCCGATCACGATCGATTTCAAGCAGCTTCTGAGGTACCCCCTCTTTGCGGCCCCTCCGGGTATCGGTAATGCCGGGAATATCCTTGATCTGCTCTTCCACCGCTTGAGCCAGCGCGTCCAGCGTTTCCAGATCGTAGCCATGAATTTCAATTTCCAGATTATCCTCTCCTCCTCCCAGCAAACGGGAGAGCAGGAATAATCCCTGGCCGGCGCGAACACGCACTTCAGCACCGGGAATAACGCCTATTTTCCGTCTCAGGTCCGTTGTCACTTCAGCATTGGAACGGCTGCGCTCAGCGACCGGAACCAGTGAAATACGAATATCCCCGCCGGCGGAATCGCCGCGTCCGCCTGAGGACCCCATATCCGCTATAGCCGCGCGCATTTCAGGAACCGAGTCGGTAACAATCTTCTCAACCATGCTCATCGTCTGGTCCAGCACCTCAAGACGCGTACCGCCAGCCATATCGACATTTACCCGGACTTCACCTTCGTCTGAGGCGGGCATAAACTCCGTACCTATCAGGGGAGTCAAACCCAATGCCAGCAGGAAAACAGCTATGACGCAAGAAATGGTCGTTCCGGGATTGTGCAGGGCTGCTGCCAGTGTTTTCGCATACCCTCTGTTGAGTTTGTCATGGCCCCGGCCAAGACTGTTGGCCGCTCGCTCCAGCAGGCTGCCCGCCTTTTTTTCCTTGCGGATACCCAGGAACAGCCTGGTCAGCATCGGCACCAGTGTCAAGGCCACGAATAGAGAACACAGCAGCGAGAACGCCACAACGTAGGTAAGCTGCTTGAAGAGCAGCCCGGATACCTCCTTGGCAAAAAGCATGGGCACAAAAATAACAAGCGTCGTGCAGGTGCTGGCGACAATGGCTCCGGTAACTTCACCGGCACCCCTGACAGCCGCGTCGCGCGGGTGCTCATGGTAAGTCTGGTGCCGCCGCAGGATGTTTTCCAGCACGACGATCGAGTTATCGACCATCATCCCGACACCCAGTGCCAGCCCTCCGAGCGTCATCAGGTTAAGGGTCAGGTTACCGAAGTACATCATCGCAAAGGTGCTGATAATTGCCACCGGAATTGCGGTTGTAACCACCAGGGTCGCACGTATTTTGCGAAGGAATACGAGCAGGACCAGGACGGCCAGAAAACCGCCGATGATGATGGTTCGCCCGACATTGGCCAGGGAACGCTGAATATATTCCGAGGTGTCTATTATAGGGATGAGTTTGATCTGGGGAAAATCGCTGTTGATCTGTTCGACAACCTCCTTCGCCTGCCGGGCGACCTCGACCGTATTGGTGCCAGACTGTTTGCGAACCGCCAGGCGCACGCCCGGTTTGCCGTTTATGCGCACTATACGGGTAATTTCCGTATACGTATCGTTTACCTCTGCAACCTGTTTCAGATAGATGGGCACCGGGCCGCGACGGTCTACAACCAGGTCAAGCAACTGTTCGACACTCGTCAG
>JAHEMX010000206.1 GCA_024643445.1 Desulfobulbaceae bacterium
ACCAATCCGGTTATCAAGGAAAAGCCCAAGGATATTTTCGCCAACATCGCCATCTTTCAACCCAAGGTAACGGGTAAGGATGTCGTCGTCTTCACGCGCCAGCTCGCCACGATGATCGACGCCGGTCTCCCGCTCGTTCAGTGCCTGGAAATTCTCAGCAAACAGCAGGAAAATCCAACCTTCAAACGGGCACTCCTAAACATTCAGCAGGACGTCGAGGCAGGAACAACGTTTGCCGACTCAATGCGTAAACATCCGAAGATTTTTGACAATCTCTACAGCAACATGATCGAGGCCGGCGAAACGGGAGGTATTCTCGATACCATTCTCGGTCGACTGGCGCTGTTTATGGAAAAGGCCATGGCCTTGAAGAAGAAAGTAAAAGGGGCGATGACCTACCCGACCATCTGTCTGGCGATTTCAATTCTCATCCTCGTCGTCATCCTGGTCTTCGTCATCCCTGTTTTCGAGGAAATGTTTGCCTCGATGGATTCGGCGCTGCCGTTGCCTACACAGATGGTCGTCTTCGCCAGCAACATGTTCAAGGAAAACCTGATCTGGATCATCCTGCCGATCGTGTTCCTCATCTGGCTGTATAAGAAAATATACAATACCGAAAAAGGCAGATTGCGGATGGACCAGATCTTTCTCCAGCTGCCTGTTGTCGGTGTGCTCATCAGGAAAGTCGCTGTGGCCAAATTCACCCGGACGCTGAGCACCATGCTGCAGAGCGGGGTCCCGATCCTTGAGGCCCTCACGGTTGTTGCAAGAACGGCCGGCAACAAAGTCATAGAGCGCGCGGTATTCAGGGTCTCGGACTCAATTGCCGAGGGTCGTCCCATTGCCGAGCCGCTCGAGGAAAGCGGGGTTTTCCCGAACATGGTTGTGCAGATGATCAATGTTGGAGAATCTGTCGGCGCACTGGATACCATGCTTGAAAAGGTTGCGGATTTTTACGATGAAGAGGTGGACCAGGCCGTTTCCAACCTGACCTCGATGATTGAACCGTTTATGATGGTCTTTCTTGGAGGCATGATCGGTATGCTCGTCGTTTCAATGTATCTGCCTATTTTCCAGATGGCCGGAAATGTCTAGACGAAAAAGCTGCCATTTTTGTCTAATTAAAAAATAATATCTTGATACTATTGACTTTATTTAGAAGAAGTATATCATTAGGCAAAGGTGGTACAAAAAGGGGTTTCTACTTCAGGAGGAGCGTATGACACTGACAAAAGCAGACCTTGTCCAACAGGTATACAAAAATCACGAAGGATTGACCAAAGCCCAGGCTACCGCATCGGTAGAAGCGTTTCTTCGTCTGTCAAAAGATTCACTCATAGATGGTTCGGACCTGCTGCTCAGCGGATTTGGAAAATTCAATGTCAAAGACAAGAATTCACGCCGCGGGCGCAATCCTCAAACAGGCCAGGAACTGACCCTTGATGCACGACGGGTGGTGACCTTCAAGCCTTCCGGTATTCTGAGGGAAAAAATCAACAAGTAGTTCACCTCTCTATTACCTCATAGACTCGAGCGGCACTTCTCCTGTCAGAATAAAGCTGTCTTTTGCTGATGATTGCAAGAGACAGCTTTTTCGTTTAACGCCATGGGCTCTCTCAGATTACAGAACATTCCTACAAAAGCGGTCAGTGATGGAGGCAGGTGGAGCCTGCACCAGGATCTGGACCGCGATCCCGGAGGGGACTTTGTCGAATCGGTCAAACGATTCGGTATCATCCGTCCTGTTCTGGTACAGGAGGGAAATGACGGGTATGAAGTAGTCTGCGGTATTAAGCGCCTGAGGGCAGCAAGGGAAATTCTTGATCAGCCTGCCATCGATTGTCTGGTAATCAACAACGGGCCTGAAATCTCAGATCTGCTGAGGCTGATAATCGAAGACCAGAAGCTGTCCAGCCCGTTGTCCCCGATTGAAAAGGCACGATGCTGCCTGCTCTGCAGGCAGCTGCTGGATGCGAAGAGCTGTCATCGCCTCTTGTCTTCCGCACTGGCGGGCAATCAGGGGAATCCTGACCGGCTTATCCCCCTGCTCGGCCTTGAACAGCCGATCCGCAGCGATATTCACCGTGGCGCCATTTCCGAGCAGACAGCTCGCGAACTCTTATCTCTCAAAGCACCGGATCGTCTGGTACTCCATCGGCTCTTCCGGAAATTATCACCGAATCATAACAAGCAGCGGCGGATTATCGAGATGAGCCATATTATCGCCGCCCAGAAGGAGTTCAGCTTTGTCGAACTCTTTTCGACCTCTTACCCTGAATATATCGATGACAGGCCTGCCGACAATCCTCCCCAGATGATCCATAATCTCCTGCAGGATCTTGGCAGACGCAGCGCACCCATGAGCACTGAAGCAGAGAAACGTTTCAGCGAGCGGATCGCCGCTCTGGACCTTCCCCCGTACTGTTCAGTTTCACACAGCAAGGGGTTTGAGCAGGATAACGTAACCCTTAACGTCCATTTCAGCACTTTTGAGGCATTTGACCTGAAGTGGCAGGAAATAAAAAGATACTTCAGCGACGACAAGGCCTGAGCAGTAGAGGGCTCAGGGATATACCACATCGCCGGTAATCAGCAGATCATCGCCGCACTTTCTCGTTTTCACACCGTCAAGCCGGACCGCCTGCTCTCTGCCGCCTTCTGTCCGGTAGCCCTGGATCAGGGGAAGACCTCCGTCCCCGGCAAAGATGGGTGCATAAAAGAGATGGGCCCGATCCACCAGCCGCGCATTGAGAAAGGCGCCATGGATCGTGGCTCCCCCTTCAACCAGCAGAGAGCTTATTTCATGACGGCCAAGGACACTCAAAACCTCGTGCAGGTTCACCCGTCCATCAGCTCCGGCCTCAGTCGTATGCACGATAACACCAGAGGTCCTGAGCCGCTCCATCTTCACGGCATCAGCCTTGTTCGAACAGAAGACCCAGGTAGGCGCAGCGGAATGCTGGGTGAATAGTTTCACGTTCTCTCGTATCCTCAGTGTGGTGTCGAGGATAATCCGCACCGGATCCTGTCCTTTTTTCTTTTCAAGCCGTGTTGTCAGGGCAGGGTCATCGATTTCAACCGTTGAGGCGCCGACCAGGATACCATCCATTCTATCGCGCAGGCGGTGCACTTCCCTTGCTGCGTCGGAACCTGTTATACTGCCGCCATACCTTTCCCGGTAGCTTATCCTGCCGTCAAGGCTGAGTCCTGCCTTCATTATCACCAGCGGCAGTGAGGTGGTGGTGTACTTGATAAAGGCACGGTTCAAATCGCGACATTTCTGTTCAAGCAGACCGGAGACAATCTCGATCCCCCTGCCCCGCAGATAATCGGCACCGCCACCGGCAACCAGCGGGTTGGGATCGAGCATGCCGATAATAACTTTTTTTATGCCGGCGGCGGCGACCGCATGACTGCAGGGTCCCGTGCGGCCGGTATGGTTGCACGGTTCCAGCGTCACATACATGACACCGCCGCTGGCCCGGTAGCCGGCCTGGCGCAAGGCAAGAACTTCAGCATGCTCCTCTCCTGCCTTCCGGTGGTATCCGCGGCCAACAATGGCGTTGTCATTGACAATGACGGCACCGACGCACGGATTCGGGGAGGTGCGGCCGCGCCCTCTGGCTGCAAGGTGCAGGGCCTCGAGCATATAGTGTATGTCTGTTTTACTCAGCAAGCCTCTCTCTGCCATGACCCTGCTCTATTCTTTTTCCCGTGCTTCAAGCAGCATCTTCAACTCGTCCATGAATTCAGTGACGTCCTTGAACTGCCGATATACCGAAGCAAACCTGACATAGGCGACCTCATCCAGATCAGACAGGTTCTCCATAACCCACTCCCCGATGACAGCAGATGGTACTTCCTTGGAACCGACATCCTGCAATTTACGTTCGATCTCGTCCACAAACAGGTCAATGGCATCACGGCTTATGGGTCTTTTTTCACAGGCCTTCTCGAGACCGACAACGATTTTCTGCCTGTCCCAGGGCTCGCGTCTGCCGTCTTTCTTCACCAGCACCGGCATCATCAGCTCCAGCCTTTCATAGGTAGTGAAGCGCTGGTCGCAGGCCAGGCAGGAACGTCGTCTCCTGGTTATGGTGCAGTCCTTGTTCAAACGGGAATCAATTACCTTGTTGTCCAGGGACTCGCAATATGGACATTTCATCTCTCCCTCCTCAACTGAATACTGAGCTCAATTATGATACCGACTCAGCATAGCATATTTGGTTGAAAGTATCCCTCAGTTACCGCTGTGCTCCGCAGCATTTGCAGATCATCCCCCGGGCAGATGATCTCGCCTGAATTAGGTATACTGTCACCGTAATTACTGCACATCGGCAACACAAAAAAAGCCGATGCTACCTGAGGGTATCATCGGCTTAGATCAACGATAAGCAAAGGGGTGTTTCAATCGCTGAATTTTCCTATGCGATTTTTGTGTCTGCCCCCGCTGAACGGAGTAGTCAGCCAGACGTGAACAATATCTTCGGCCACGGAGACACCGAGAACACGACCGCCGAGGCAGAGAATATTGGCATTATTGTGCTCGCGGCTCATGCGTGCGGTAAAATGATCGTGGCAGAGCGCCGCCCTGATTTTTTTAAATTTGTTTGCCGCCATCGACATCCCGATACCGGTGCCGCAGATAAGAATGCCAGCGTCCGTTTTCCCCTCGATCACCGACGCGCAAACAGCTTCGGCAAAATCAGGATAATCGACCGAGGCGGTGGAATGACAGCCAAAGTCGGAAAATACGTGTCCATCGGCAGAAAATTTTTCTATGATACGCTGTTTGAGCTCAAAGCCGCCGTGGTCTGAGCCGATTGCCACAATCATCTCAGTCTCCTGCCAACTCAACCGTCAAAACGCTTCATCGCCACGACACCGTTCGTTCCGCCAAACCCGAAAGAATTGGATAACCCTATCCTGATTTTCATTTCGCGTGCCGTATTCGGCACATAATCGAGATCGCACTCGGGGCTCGGTGTGTAGTGGTTGATGGTCGGCGGAGCAATCTGGTCCCTGATGCTCAGGGCGAGGAACACCGCCTCGATGCCACCGGCGGCTCCAAGCGCGTGGCCGGTCATCGATTTTGTCGAACTGACCGCCAGACGGTAGGCATCATCACCAAACACTGTTTTGATCGCCAGCGTCTCACAGCGGTCGTTCAGCGGGGTCGAGGTACCATGCGCATTAATATAATCCACATCACCCGGCAGGATACCACCATCTTCCATGGCCAGGCGCATACAGCGTACGGCACCCTCACCATCCTCGGGCGGTGCCGCGATATGATAGGCGTCACTGCTCGCACCATAGCCGATGATCTCGGCGATAATCTCGGCTCCACGAGCCCGGGCATGTTCATACTCCTCCAGTATCAGGATGCCGGAACCCTCAGACATCACGAATCCATCGCGATCCTTATCAAACGGACGCGAGGCCTCGGCCGGATTGTCGTTTCGTTTGGAGAGCGCCTTCATGGCAGCAAAACCGTTGAGACCAAGCGGACAGATAACCGCTTCCGTCCCCCCGGCTATCATCACATCACTCGTGCCATACATGATGTGCCGGTATGCCTCGCCGACCGCATGCGTCCCGGCAGCACAGGCCGTGGTCAGGGTGAGGTTGGGCCCTTTCGAGCCGATATCCATGGAAATATGTCCGGAAGGCATGTTCGGGATGGCGGTAGGAATAAAAAAGGGTGAAATCCGGCCGAACCCCTTTTCCAGAGCTATTTCATGCTGTTCGGTGATGGTGGGCAGTCCACCCATGCCGCAGCCGGTGATAACGCCGACCCTGCCGCAATTTTTCTCGGAAATCTCGAATCCACTCTCCTTCAGCGCCATTCTGCTCGCCACAACCGCAAACTGGACAAAACGTTTCAGCAGTTTTTCCGCCTTCTTCTCGAAATAGTCCTCCGTCACAAAATCCTTGACCTCGGCGGCGATCTGTACAGCATATTCGGAGGCGTCAAACAGGGTTATACGATCGGCGCCACCGACACCATTGCAGATATTCTTCCAGGCCTTTGCAACACCGGTACCTACAGGGGTTACCAGACCCGTGCCTGTTACCACCACTCTGCGGTTTCCCATTCAGTCACCTTCCGTGCATATTAAAACGAAAACATTTGGTCAGGTTGTTGAGGCTCTACGCTGATTACTGGAGATTGTTCACATAGTCGACAGCATCCTTGACAGTGACAATTTTTTCAGCATCCTCGTCAGGGATTTCAATATCAAATTTTTCTTCCATCGCCATGATCAATTCCACCAGATCAAGGGAATCAGCTCCCAGGTCATCAACAAATGATGCTCCCGGAACAACCTTGTCTTTTTCAACACTCAACTGCTCGACGATGATTTCAATCATTTCCTGATCTATAGCCATTGTATTTTCTCCTTAATTTCGCTCAGAAAGCATTTCTCATGGAGGTACCACCTGCCAGCCGGAAATACGGCATGTTACAGAGTAATACCGAGTGAACCACTTTTTAACATATCCTGTTCATTTGCAAACATTAATTTTGATAGCGTCGTAAAAACTTTGATCTCCTGCGTCGTGGCACTTTTTCCGACACTCGGCATACCGTATGTATGCCATCGCGCCGCAAAAAGCACCACTCCTTGTATATCTGTGTTTTTTACTTAGCTATCTCTAATTATTTTTTTTACTTTTTACGAGTCTGTCAATTTTTTCTGTCTGCAAAAACCAGTCAAACTTCCTTTCCTACATGTACATGCCACCATTAACGTGAATAGTCTGTCCG
>JAHEMX010000207.1 GCA_024643445.1 Desulfobulbaceae bacterium
CGGTTTCACCCATGAACCGCACGCCGGCGACAATCAGTGTTTCGGCCGGGTGTTGTTGACCAAAGCGCGCCATTTCCAGCGAGTCCGCAACGCAGCCGCCGGTTTCTTCGGCGAGATCCTGCAGTCTGCCGTCGGTATAGTAATGGGCGACAAGAACAGCATTCTGTTCCTTCAGAAGCGCAGCGATTTCAGTCTTTAACTGGATTGTCTCGTCTTCTGTAAGTTCAGGCCATTGCGGGTGTGAAGGAATAGTGACGGTGGGAATGATGAGCTGAGCCCGATTTATGCCGGTCGTATTTTTGTTCATTGTGCGTTGCCTAAAAAATTGTCTTGCCGATGGTTGCCAGGGAGCGATGAGCAGGTCAGGGCACCATTACTAAACAAAAAATAGTCATTTCTGCAATAGATCCTTGCCGTTTTACTATCCACCATCCACTATAAGGCTTTACCGCCCCGTTACAATTATAACTCGATTATCAGGGATGAACCTGTTTACTTTTTCCCTTTTTTGCTTGCATCTTTTCCGGTCATTTTCTAGTCTGCTTTCTCGTGTAGTAATCAGGGATGCATCATCGACATGATGTACAATTCAATGCGGTATCCTGCTGTTTTTTACCAATGAATGGTCGTGACAGAGCGTGCGTGTAATTCCATACCACTCCCTGTACGCAAAACGCAAGAGGTGAATTTAATGAAGAATCCATTGATTACATTCGTTTTTGTAGGCCTTTTACTGAGTTTTCACAATGGTTTTGCCGAACCGGTAAAAATAGGGATGATCACCACACTGTCGACTAAGGCCGGTTATCTCGGTGAAGACATCCGGGACGGCTTTATGCTGGCCATGAGCCAGGAGAACGGCAAGCTAGGGGGAATACCGGTTGAACTGTTGGTTGAAGACGATGACGCCAAGCCGGAAAAGGGCAAGCAGATAGCCGACCGCTATATCGTGAAGGATGGAATCAAAATTCTTACCGGCATCGTTTTTTCCAATGTGGCGATGGCCGTGGTTCCAAAAGTGGTGAGGGAAAATGTTGTTTACCTCAGTGCGAATGCCGGTCCTTCCAAACTGGCAGGAGACGGGTGCAGCGAGAATTATTTCAGCGTCTCCTACCAGAACGACAATCTCGATGAAGTCGTCGGGCAATATGTTACAAAAGTCGGACATAAGAATGTCTACCTGGTTGCACCCAACTATCCTGCGGGCAAAGATCATCTGGCCGGATTCAAAAGATATTACAAGGGAGCAATTACCGGCGAGGTCTATACAAAGCTCGGTCAAGCCGATTATGCTGCTGAGATCGCTGCCATACGGGCGGCAAAGCCGGAAGCGGTATTTTTCTTTCTGCCCGGCGGTATGGGTATTAATTTTCTTAAACAGTTTTCCCAATCCGGTCTGAATCAGACCATTGCACTCTACGGACCGGCATTTTCCTTTGACGAGAGGCTGCTGAAAGCGGTAGGTCCGGCAGCGCTTGGTGTGAAAAACGGCAGCCAGTGGAGTCACGACCTTGATAATGCGGCAAACAAACAATTTGTCGCAGCTTTTCGCCAGGCTTATGGTCGGACGCCGACCCTGTATGCCAGCCAGGGATATGACACTGCCCGCCTGATCGGCAGTGCCCTGCAGGCGGTAGAAGGAAAACTGGACGACCTCGGGCCATTTAAAACCGCCCTTAAAGCGGCACATTTTGATTCGGTCAGAGGGAACTTTTCATTTGGAAAAAATCAGCATCCCGTCCAGGATCTTTATATCAGGGAGGTTGTGAAAACAGCAGACGGAGAGTATACCAACCGGACGATTGAAAAGGTGTTCGAAAATCATGTCGATGCCTATGCGGCAGAGTGCAAGATGTAAACATGATGGTCATAAGGCTGCACTGCTTAGGGGTGATTCGTTCCTGGACAGACAATTATGCTGCTTCTTGCTGAACAGATCCTGAACGGTCTCCAGCTCGGGATAACGCTTTTTCTGATGTCGGCAGGGCTGACTCTTGTTTTCGGCATCATGCAGGTTATCAATCTGGCCCACGGATCGTTTTATATGATCGGTGCCTATCTTGGAGCGACCGCCTTCGCGGCAACCGGATCATTTTTCGCCGGGATTGCCGCCGCCCTTTGCGGATCTGCACTGGCAGGTATGCTCGTTGAATTTCTTGTACTGAGGCGGCTCTATTATCGTGAGCACCTTGACCAGGTACTTGCAACGTTCGGACTCATCATGTTTTTCAACGAGCTTACCCGGATGATATGGGGGAGACAGCCGTTATTTATGAATCCCCCCTCCTGGCTCGAGGGCAGTATCGAGCTTCTTCCCGGATTGATCTACCCGGTCTACCGGCTCGCGGTTATAGCGACCGGGCTGCTCGTTGCTTTGTTGCTCTGGTTCCTCTTCTCGAGAACGAGGCTCGGTATGCAGATTAGAGCCGGAGCGTCAAACAGACAAATGATCGGCGCTCTTGGTGTCAATATCAGGCTCCTTTACACCCTGGTCTTTGGTCTTGGAACACTTCTGGCGGGTCTTGCCGGAGTCATGGCGGGTCCCATCCTTTCCGTCGAATCAGGAATGGGTGAATCTATCCTTATTCTTACCTTCGTGGTTATTGTTATTGGCGGAATCGGCTCTATTCGCGGAGCCGTTGTCGGAGCGCTGCTGGTAGGTCTGGTCGATACACTCGGCAGGGCCTTTTTACCAATGATCTTCAGAATCTTTCTTGACAACGCTTATGCAGATGGCGTCGCCGCTTCAATTGCCTCCATGGCAATCTATATTCTGATGGCAGCGACGCTTATCTGGCGACCTCGCGGTCTGTTTCCGGCCCACGGTTGATGCACTATTTTACCAGAAAATCTATTGTCATTGCGGCAGGTGGTGTTTTTTTTGCCATTCTGCCGCTGCTGGCAGCAAGCTTTGGTAAAGAATATCTGGTATCTCTTTTCAGTCGGATCCTCATTTATTCTATCGCTGCCGTCAGTCTCGATCTGCTTCTCGGCTTTGCCGGCCTTATCAGCCTCGGACATGCCGCGTTTGTCGGTGTCGGAGCCTATACGGTCGGCATATTTTTTTTCCACGGTTTCGAAGCACAGCCGTTATTCGGTTTTATTCCAGGAAGCGAGAACGGTCTAATTGTCTTTCCGCTTGCGATGCTTATCTCTGCGCTGTTCGCTCTTATCATCGGTGCATTGAGTCTGCGGACGAGCGGCATGCATTTCATTATGATCACCCTGGCCTTTGCACAGATGACCTACTATTTCAGTGTCGGGCTGGAAAAATACGGGGGCGATGACGGGCTTTCACTCTATTCCCGCAACAGTTTTCCCGGTCTTGACTTAAGTCGAGATTATCACTTCTATTATCTCTGTCTGATCCTGCTTTTTCTGTTTCTGATTTTCATCTATCGCCTGGTCAATTCGCGGTTTGGTCTGGTTATCAGGGGTGCCAGTAGTAATAGTCGGAGGATACAGGCACTTGGCGTCAATCCTTATCACTATAAACTGGCCTGCTTTGTCATAGCAGGGGCCGGAGCCGGACTGGCCGGCGCGCTTCTTGCCAATCAGACGGAATATGTAAGTCCGGGCCTCATGCACTGGACGGTTTCCGGAGAACTCATGGTTATGGTTCTGCTCGGCGGGCTTGGTACTATTTTCGGCCCGGTTCTTGGAGCTGCCACATTCCTCCTGCTGGAAGAATTTCTGACGATGTATACTGAGCATTGGATGCTCTACATGGGACCAATTCTTGTTCTGGTGGTAATTTTTGCAAAAAGAGGGGTGTTTGGACTCCTGGCGGGTCTGGAGAGAAGGCATGACTGATCACATCCTCCAGGTCAAGGCTTTATGTAAGTCATTTGGCGCCGTCGAGGCCAGTCGCAACATTTATTTCGATGTGTGCCGGGGACACATACATGCACTGATAGGACCAAACGGAGCTGGGAAGACGACCGTACTCAACCAGCTCAGCGGTGACATCCTGCCCGACGGCGGCAGGGTCATTTTTGACTCGGAAGATATCAGCAGGATTAAACCCTATCTCCGAGCCGCAAAAGGTCTGGCGCGCTCGTTTCAGATCACCTCGGTTTTTGAGAATCTGACGGTGGAAGAAAATCTTGCCTTGTCCATCATCTGCCACAATGGGCACAATTTCCGGTTTTGGAAAAACTGTCTGAAGGATAAGGATGTGCAGGATCATCTTCCAGATGCGCTGATGCGGGTTGATCTGACAGAAAAAGCCAAACAGCAGGCAAAATATTTGTCCCATGGAGAAAAACGCCAGCTTGAGGTCGGTATGGCTCTGACCGGTAAACCCAAATTGTTGTTACTTGACGAACCGATGGCGGGTCAGGGTGCGGGAGGCACCGTTGAGCTGTCCAAACTATTTCAACGCCTCAAGAAAACGTTGACGATTGTGCTCGTTGAACATGATATGGATGCGGTGTTCAAACTTGCAGACCGCATCACCCTTCTGGTTTATGGCGAGGCCATCGTCACCGGTACTCCTGATGAAATCCGTCAGCATCCCGAGGTCCGTACAGCCTATCTTGGAGAGGATTAACGATGCTTGAGGTGCAGGGGATAAACAGCTATTACGGATCAAGTCAGGCCCTTTTCAAGGTGTCGCTTTCAATCAAACCCGGTGAGGTCGTTACCCTGCTCGGCAGAAACGGCATGGGTAAAAGTACCACCATAAAATCGATTATGGGACTGGTACGAGCAAAATCGGGTAGTATTTATCTTTCCGGGACCCCTATCCATAGATGTGAAAGCTATGAAATTGCCCGTAAGGGAATCGGACTTGTTCCGGAAGGACGTCAGATATTTACCAATCTCACCGTCAGTGAAAACCTGATGGCGGTTGCCGCCAATTACCGGAAAAGAGATAATCCGTACCAACTGGATGATATCATGTCTATTTTCCCAAGGCTTAAAAACAGATTAAAACATTACGGCAACCAACTTTCCGGTGGTGAACAGCAGATGCTGGCGATCGGCCGGGCCCTGATGATTAACCCGCTCCTGCTCCTGCTCGATGAAGCGACTGAAGGACTCGCTCCGCTGATTCGCCGGGAGATATGGCGGGGGTTGCAGGTACTCCAGGGCAAAGGACTGGCGATCCTGATCATAGACAAGAATCTGGAAGCCTTGTTCGCTCTGGCCCAGAACCATTATATCATGGAAAAAGGCGTCATCGTCTGGCAGGGCAAAACCTCTGAATTGCAAAACGATCATGCCCTTAAGGAGCGGTATCTCGGTGTTTGAGCACTTCTGCAGGTTCAAGGGCGTAGATCACCGAGGCGATGTTTCGCAGCGAGTCGGGCAGCCAGCAATAAGAAAAAAAACAGTATCTCCTCTCCATCTTTGCATGCAGGAAAAACATGAATGTTAGCTTGGGCGGTTGTTTGTTTGTCATTGCTGCGGCCGTTTTATGGGGCACAACGGGTACCAGCCAGGCGCTCGCGCCGCCCGGGAGCACACCCCAGGAGATCGGGGCGCTGCGCCTGCTCATCGGTGGCGCAGCACTTGCGTGTTACACCCTGTTGAAAAACAGGCATACGTTTAAACATATATCAGTTCTTCAGGCCTTGGCAGGCGGGGTGTTTGTCGCAACCTATCAATTGTGCTTTTTCTGGGGAGTTTCTCTGACCGGAGTTGCGGTCGGTACGATGGTAGGCATCGGTTCTTCACCCGTTTTTGCGGGAATTCTTGCTGGGATTTTTTTCAGAAAACCACCGTCAGGTCGCTGGTATCTTTCAACTTCTCTGGCTCTGGCCGGTTGCCTTTTTCTCACGCTGTCGGGAAGTATAAAAATCAATGTTCTCGGTATTATACTGGCAGCAGGGGCAGGAATGTCCTATGCTGTGTATACGCTGTTTATGAAAAAGATGCTTGATTCGACACCGGCGGAAACCGTTGCTGCAACAGTTTTCTGTTTTGGAGCCCTGTTTCTGTCGCCGTTGCTTGCAGGCGTTGATCTTTCCTGGGTAACAACGCCGCGAGGGCTTCTCGTCATTGTTCATCTCGGCCTTTTTGCCACAGCGCTTTCTTATATTCTCTTCTGCAAAGGGCTGAGAATTATTCCGGTTCCGACCGCTGTTACCCTTTCCCTGGCTGAACCCTTAACCGCCGGGTTTCTAGGTGTACTGCTTTTAGGAGAAGAGCTGAGCGGCAGAGGCTGGTCTGGGATGCTGTTTATTCTTGCCGGCTTGGTCATTCTGGCCTGGCCGGCCGCAAAGCGTTTGTAGGCACGGTGCTGGAAGATGCCCATGGAAAGGCAGGCTAAAGCATATGTTTTCGGGATCACAACCGTGCTTCTCTGGTCAACCGTCGCGACCGCTTTCAAACTGAGCCTGCGCTATCTTTCTCCGGTAGAACTGCTGTTTTACGCAGCGCTCGTATCTTCTCTGGTCCTCTTCTTTGCGGTTCTCGTGCAAGGGAAGGCTCATCTTCTTGCACAGGCTGAATGGAAGACCTGGAAAATATCGATCCTGTTCGGCATGCTCAATCCCTTTCTCTATTACCTTGTTCTTATCAAAGCCTACGATCTTCTGCCTGCCCAGCAGGCTCAGCCGCTGAATTACACCTGGGCCATCACGCTTTCTCTGCTGTCCGTACCCCTTCTCGGTCAGCGCCTGCGGGCGAAGGATATCATCGCCATTGGTATCAGTTATTTCGGGGTATACATCATTTCAACCAAGGGCGATCTTCTGTCGCTGTCCTTCGATAACCCAATTGGTGTTCTGCTTGCACT
>JAHEMX010000208.1 GCA_024643445.1 Desulfobulbaceae bacterium
TCAGACGGTCCTGTGGAATGCGGCAATCCTTGAAGATGAGCTCTGTCGTCGAAGAGGCCCGGATTCCCATTTTCACTTCTTTGGGGCCGCAGGAGAAGCCGGGGTCACCCTCCTCGACCACAAACATCGAGGCGCCGCGGGCACCCTTGCTCTTGTCCGTCATGGCGACAACGGTATAAATCTGCGCCTCCCCACCATTGGTAATCCACTGTTTGGTTCCGTTCAGGACCCATTCGTCTCCGTCAAGAACGGCGGTGGTCCTGATACCGGAGGCATCCGACCCGGCATTCGCCTCGGTCAGGCCGAAGGCGGCAAACTTGCTGCCGGACGCAACGGCAGGTAGATACTTTTCTTTCATTTCAGCCGAACCGCTGAGCATGATCGGATAGATACCCAGCGCACTGGCGGCAAAGGCTGTGCCTACCCCGATACAGCCCCTCCCGAATTCCTCCAGGGCCAGGACGATATCCAGGCAACTGCCGCCAAAACCGCCATATTCTTCCGGAATGGGAACGCCGAACAGATCAGCCTGGGCAATGGCGTTGAGGATCTCACGGGGAAATTCATGCTTTTCATCAAGCTCTGCGCGATTTGGAATAATCAGTTCATCAGTAATCTGTCGCGCTATATCGACGATCATCTGTTGTTCTTCTGTCAGAAAACGTTCCATCTTCACTTCTCCTGTTTACCAGCTGATCAGGGTCGCGCCCCAGGTGAATCCACCGCCGAAAGTACAGAACAAAACCGTATCTCCCGGTCGGAGCATGGCTGCACGGTTCGTCTCATCGAGTGCAATCGGAATCGTTGCCGCGGACGTATTGCCATAGTTCATTACATTCAATACAACTTTTTCCTCCGGCATTTCAAGCCGTTCAGCTACCTTTTTTAAGATTCTCATGTTCGCCTGATGGGGAATAATCAGGTCGACATCAGCCATGGTCAATCCCGTTTTGCCGAAAAGCCCGACAATCGAATCTTCCATCGCCTTTACCGCATATTTAAAGACCTCTCTCCCTTCCATGACAATATGGACGCCGGGATTGTCGGCAACCAGCAGATCGGGATTGGTACTCGGGGCATTGTGCATGTAAAGCAGCTGCCAGAGTCTGCCGTCTGAACAGTGGTTTGTCCCGATGACCCCGCGGCCGTCATCATCACTGTGCCCGAGGACTGCCGCCCCGGCGCCGTCGCCAAACACGATGCAGGTGTTGCGGTCACGCCAGTTTAGTCGGGAAGACAGGGTCTCCGCCCCGATAACGAGAACCTTGAAATCGTGATCGGCCCTGATCTGCTTGTCGGCGATATCAATACCGTAGAGAAAGCCGGAACAGGCGGCATTCACGTCGTAGGCGAAGGCATTGACCGCCCCGATCTCCTTCTGCACAAAACAGGCACAGGACGGCATGAGCATGTGTGAACTGATCGTCCCCACGATCAGCAGGTCTATCTCTTCGGGCGCAACTCCGGCCATATCGAGAGCCTGCCGCGCCGCGGCCGTGGCAATCTGGTAGGTCTTTTCGCCTTTTCCGCCAATCCTGCGGCTCTCGATACCCGTTCGCGTCCTGATCCACTCGTCACTCGTATCGACAATTTTCTCAAGATCAAAATTTGTCAGTGCCTTTCGGGGAAGACAGGATCCAGTGCCCAAAATTACCGTTCCCATCATACCCCCTTGGCCAGACTGGATATGCCATTCTCAAGATCGCGGGTGATGGTGTCGTTAATATTGAGCCTCTCCATCTCCATGGCTTCGATTATCGCGTTTTTTATCGCATAAGCGCTCGACTTACCGTGACAGATGATGCCGGTCCCCTTGATGCCGAGAAGCGGAGCGCCACCGTATTCGGCATAGTCAACCCGCTTTTTGAATATTTTGAAGGCCGGCCGGGCCAGCAGGTAGCCTATTTTTGACATGGTCGATTTGACAATTTCGTCCTTGAGCATCTTCATCGCCGCCTCGGCCAATCCCTCACTGATTTTCAGAACGATATTGCCGACGAAACCGTCACAGATAATAACATCGACATCTCCCTGAAAAACATCACGGCCCTCGACATTTCCGATAAAATTGAGGTGAGAGGCCTTCAGCAGGGCATAGGTTTCCTTGACCAGGCTGTTGCCTTTTCCCGATTCCTCGCCGATCGTCAGCAGCCCGACTCGGGGTTTTTCAACGTGATACAGTCGGGAGAAGCCGGAAGCCATCACCGCAAACTGGTACAGGTGAACAGGGCGACATTCAACATTAGCCCCGACATCCATGATAACGACCGGTCCTTTGATAGTAGGAAAGATTGAGGCGAGCCCGGGCCGGGCAACGTTTTTCAGACGTCCCAGTTTACGCACCGCGGCCGCCAGTGTTGCACCGGAATTTCCGGCACTCACCGCGGCTGATGCTTCACCGGTTTTGACGAGATCAAAAGCGACCATGATTGATGAATCCTTCTTCTTCCGGATTGCATCAACGGGGTTTTCGTCCATGCCGACTGCTGTCGGCGCATGAACAACTTTCAGCCGCTCGAGGGATTGCTGACTGATCGGAATAGCCGATAGATGCTTGTTCAGTACAAGTTCATCACCGACCAGAAGTATCGTGAGGTCAGTCTGATCTATGGCAAGAAGCGCCCCGGCAATTAATTCCTGCGGACCATGGTCTCCTCCCATGGCATCCAGGGCAATATGCACCGTGCGCTCCTTTTATAGTTCCGTATCGATAACGTATACAGATTTTTTGTTATATTTTCCGCAACTTCCACACAAGCGATGTGGCTCTTTCGGTTCTCCGCAATCCTGGCAAATCGACAGAGACGGCTGAGATAGCGCATCATGTGAACGTCTTTTACGGGTACGTGAACGAGAATGTCTTCTTTTCGGCAGTGCCATAATTTCCTCCGTTATCCAAACAATACCGGCATCGGGTCATTTGCCTTTCAGCTGTCGTAATACGGCAAAAGGCGAGGACAAGTCAGACGAGCTACAGGAACAACTCTCATTGTTCAGATCTGCTCCACACTGGTGGCACAAACCTTTACAGGACTGCCGGCACAACACCTGGACCGGAAGAGCAAGATAGACCTGTTCTCTCAAGATCTCACCCAAATCGATAACTGGTTCATTTATATAAATTCTGCAACAATCTTCTTCCCGGCACTCGGTATCAATCCCGGTATGCGGGTCTTCTTTACCAACAACACAATCGTACTCGAAATCGGCTGACAAGGCTGTCTTCACCAACCGGCAGCACCTGTCGCAGGGCAGTTCAACCAGGGCCTGCAACCGGCCGGTCACCAAGGCCTCAGCGTCGCTTTTTTTGCTGATCGACAGGTGACCGTCAAGCGTCCCAGCAAGCGTCATATCATCATGCGGAAACCAGCCGTCATCACTGATCTCGCGTGTGACTTCCGCTCCAATTATCTCGTGAAAAGCAATTTTCATACACCACATTCCCCTGATTATCGGAGGGGTAAACCGAAAGAGAATAATCGATTTTAAAACTTATATCCAGTAAAAAAACAACGCAACAAATCCCGCCAGCAGTAATCAGTTACGGTACCGGAACTCAGTTACCATAATCAGGAAATTCCCCGGTATCTTGAATAATCAGGTTATCGGTTCGAAATCAAACCATGCGGGAGCCTCTTCGATAGGCCGGAAATACCTTCCCGGACATAACGCAGAGAGCGGGCGAAAGGGTGATTATTCACGGTGGCCTGATGGGTTACAGTATATGAGCCAGCCGGGCCGAACATTTATCGAGCCTCAGGGATACGCGGGACAGCAGGTGAGCAAGCAGAGCAAGCGCAAGTTCAGGATAGCGTGATCGCAGCTCAGCGAAAGCTTCGATGTCAAGCCTGATAAGCTCTGCATCTTCGACGCAATAGACGGTTGCGCTGCGCACTGCCGCGCAGACAAGAGCCGCTTCCCCGACAGGGGCCCCCGGATAAAGCAGGGCGATGACCTGGAAATTTCTGCCCAGATCAGTTTTCTTCTTCACGGCGAGAAGCCCTTTTGCCACCATATACAAAGCGTCCCCGGCATCCCCGGCAGAGAAAAGGTTGCTCCCCTTATCCACCTTATGCAGACGGCAATAAGGGAGCAGGGAGGCGCAGGCCTCTTCGTCGAGAAAACCGAAAGCTCGGGCTAAAGCCTCCGGAGGCACCCTGAGGGCGGTTTCCACCATTTCACTTACCTTCGGCAAATGTCTTGTTTTTTTCTTCTATGACTTTTACCAGTCCCTCATACTGTTCCGTCCTCAGTATAGAGCTGAACTGTTCCATATAGTTCTTGATGAGGCTCACTCCCTCGATATTGATGTCATAGACCATCCAGGTCTCACGCTCCTGCTGCATGATATAATGGATCGGCAGTTTTGCACCCTCGTGGTCAACGATCGTTGTCACCTGGGCTCGCTTGCCCTTGACCCGCTCCGCAACGAAGTCGACTTTTTCGCCGCTGTAGGTCTCCAGTTTGCCGATATAGACATTCTCCAGGAGTTTAGTCATCTGGACGGTGAATGCATCCTTGTCCTCAGCTGAAATAGTGTTCCAGGTACTGCCGAGAACCCGCCTGGACATCTCCCGAAAATCAAAACCGCTGCTGACCACGTCCATGATCTTTTTTCGGCGCTCAATTTTGTTTGCTTCACCTTTCAGCGCATCATCAGTCAATATCGCAATCACCCCGTTAATAATCGGCTGCAGTTGCTCGGTCGGTCCCGGCTCTGCGGTATAAACCGGGGGAGAAAACAGTAGGGAAAATATCGCCAGGCAGAATGCTTGCGTCACTAGTTTCATTGTTTTATATCCTTGGACATTTACGTTACCACGCATCAGCGTGATTCGATAATCGAGTTGCGATATTCGTAATAAGCCTGTCGTGCTGCGACATAAGGATCAAGAGAGATCCTCTTGAGTTCCTCATAGACCGGAGGACTCAAAGACAGCGCATTCAAACGGCCCTCCGCCAGATAGATGACGTCCTGCGTGGCGTCATCGGTAATATAGGGTACCGGGTGCATATAAACATCACCGATAAAACCAAGACTGTCCCTGACATTCAAGGGGCCAAGGAACGGTGCGCAGAGATAGATGCCCCCACCGATACCCCATCTACCAAGCGTCTGGCCGAAATCGGCGTCCCGCGGTTCCAGGCCGAATTCCCGGTAGGCAACGTCACCTAAACCGAAAACCCCCATGGTACTGTTGATCAAAAAACGCCCGAGGACGACACCGGCTTCCTCGATCTCGCCCTGCAGGATATTATTGATAAAGCGGATAGGGGCGGCCAGATTGTTGAAAAAATTTCCGATAATCAGCCTGAAATCTGCCGGCAGCACGGCTGAGTAGGCGTTGCTGGCCGGTTTAAGAACCCAGAAGTAGAGTTTATCATTAAAGGTAAAGAAGACCCGGTTCAAGGGTTCCAGAGGATCACTGACACGCAGTGGCGGTTTTTTAAAGGTGAAATCGTCTTCAAACACCGGATCACCCGACAGTTGAACTGGGTCGCTGATAAAGGGATCATCGGTGAGCAGGTCAGGAATATACCTGCCGCCTTCGGAAGCATCCTCCTTTGTAGCCTTATAACCGGGAGCCTTGCTCAAATCGATATCGGCAGCCCCCCCCGCACCAGGGATGAACGCCGAAATAAGAAATAGGAGGAGAAATCGCTTCATACCCGCGTATCTTTGGAACCGGAGATTCATTTAGCACTGCCGAAGGCAAACTTGCTTATCAGTGATTCGATATCGACGGAGGATTCTGTTTCCACGATCAACTCGTCTGCCTTGAAATACTCTGTGCCGCCACCAAGCGTTATCTGGATATACTTATCACCAATGATGCCCTGTGACTTCACAGAGACAATGGAATCAACCGGGATCTTCAGGGAATTATCCACCCGCAACTGCAGTTGCGCCAGGCGGTCCTTGTTCAGCATGATGCCACTCACCTCCCCGACGACGACACCCGCCACCTGGACGGCGGCCCCTTTCTTGATCCCGGACACGTTATCAAATTCGGCCTGAACGGCATAGGTCGAGCCGCTGCTCAGCAGCGGCACCTCTCCCAGGTTGAGAGCCAAGTAAACAATTGCCGCAAATCCGGCAACCATGAACAAACCGACAACCACTTCGAGCATTCTGTTTTGCATAATCTATTCCACGAGATGACTCTGGTAAATCTCACCCATTGTTTTCTGCACAAACTCCTGTATGTGCGCCTGCTTCGACCATTGTATTTCATCGGGGCTGGCGAACACATCCATCGCCCCGTCATTCAATATAATCACCTGATCCGCCAGGTTGAAAACATGGGGTATATCGTGACTGACGATTATGGCCGTATAGCCCAGCCGTTCCTGCATACTGCCAAAAAGCTCGTAAATCTCCTGGGTCATGACCGGATCAAGACCGGTGGTCGGCTCATCAAAAAGCATGATTTCTGGTTCAAGCTGCAAGGCCCGGGCCAGACCGACCCGCTTACGCATACCGCCG
This sequence comes from Desulfobulbaceae bacterium, assembly GCA_024643445.1. GTDB lineage: Bacteria > Desulfobacterota > Desulfobulbia > Desulfobulbales > Desulfocapsaceae > Ww85. The sequence goes on from JAHEMX010000208.1 coordinate 6,488, forward strand.
CTTAACTGGGCCGGAAATTTGTTTTCATGCCCTTTCAGGTCGAGTTTTTCAAGCGTGTCGAGTACCTGGGTGCGAATCGCCGTCTCGCCACTCTTCGTTCTCTCCCGCAGGGGCAGGGCAACATTATCGTAGACGGACATGGAATCAAACAGTGCGGCACCCTGAAAAAGGACGCCGAAACGGGTCCGCAATGTTTCTAGGTCACTGCCTTCAAGCGTCGTAACGTCTGCTCCCCCGACTTTTATCCGGCC
>JAHEMX010000209.1 GCA_024643445.1 Desulfobulbaceae bacterium
GGCTGGAGTCGGAACAGCACTTTCCCTGGAAAATGCATGAAGGGGCAGCTGATCCAGGATATCATCTGCCGAAACAACAAGCGATGCACCCTGTTGCAGCAGCCAGTGGGTGCCGCTGCTTTTTACCGAGTCGATCTGCCCGGGTACCGCAAACACCTCACGTCCTTCCTCAAGGGCATACTGGACCGTGATCAGTGAACCGGATTTCCTGGCTGCCTCGACCACGACAACGCCCAGGCTGAGTCCGGCAATAATGCGATTCCGAGCCGGAAACCTGAAACCATCAGGCCTGGTACCCAACGGATACTCGGAAACGATAAGACCATGTTCTGCCGTCTGATCAAAGAGTTTTCTGTTTACCCGGGGATAGATAATGTCAAGACCGCATCCCAGCACCGCAATGGTATTGCCGTTTCTGGCCAGGCAGCCGGCATGTGCTTCAGCATCAATGCCCATAGCCAGGCCCGAAACCACGGATATCCCCTGATCAGCCAGATTGCCCGCCAGAGAGAATGCCGTTCTGCGGCCATAACTTGTCGCAGCCCGTGATCCGATGATTGCTATGGCCGGGGTGTTCAATAAGGCCGCTCTGCCGCGAATATAGAGAACTGGCGGTGGGTTGGCTGTCTGCCGGAGTAAGGCGGGATAGTCAGGCTCAGGGTAAGTTAACGCTCGGTAGCCGGCATCCTGCAGCCGCAACAACTCGGATTCAGCCGCCACAAGCAGTCCGGCCGGATCGGCAAGGGCCTCAAGCTGCAACGCTCGCACGCCATTCGCCCGGGAAAGCTCGGATGATGACGCCTGCAAGACCTTACCGGGTGAGCCGAACTGGTTGACGAGGTTCCAGTATCCTGCCGGCCCAAGTCCGGCAGCAAGGCTCAGGCCTATCCACTCAGGCAATGGAGTCATGCCCCCACCAGTTTGAATCGAAACAGAAAAGCGTTCTGAACAATACGAACGAAAAAACGCCGGTATCCGGCAGCCGGTCAGGAGCTGTACCGCTAGTCTACGACAAACACCCGCAATTCCTCTATACGGGACGGGTGTTTCAGCTTCTGGATTGCCTGGGCCTCGATCTGACGAATTCTCTCGCGGGTGACGGCAAAACAATGGCCGACTTCTTCAAGGGTATGGTCATAATCAACGTCTATCCCGTACCTCATCTGCAGCACCTTTGCCTCCCGCGGTGTCAGGGTAGACATCACCTGGTTCAAACACTCCCGAAGACTGGCAGTCATTGAGATATCGTGTGGCCCGGGTCTATCCGCATCCTCGATAAAATCTCCGAGAAAGGTTTCACCATCATCGCCGACCGGTGTATCGAGGGAGATCGCATCCTTGGCTATCTTCAGCGCCGCTTTGACCTTGTCCACTTCCGTCCCGAGCTGTTCAGCCATCTCTTCAGGAGTAGGTTCACGATGTTCTTCAGATAAAAATTCTTTTGAAACACGCAGAAGCCGGTTAATGGTTTCTATCATATGCACCGGCAGACGAATCGTCCTGCCCTGATCGGCAATGCCTCTGGTGATCGCCTGCCGAATCCACCAGGTGGCGTAGGTGCTGAATTTATAACCGCGGTGATAATCAAATTTTTCAACGGCCTTCATCAGCCCGATATTTCCTTCCTGAATGAGATCTGAAAACTGAAGCCCCCGATTGACGAACTTTTTGGATACCGAGATGACCAGTCGCAAATTCGCCCGAACCAGCGATTCCTTGGCATGCTTGGCGATATCACGACCTGCTTCAATCTCGCCAAATAAAGAGGTGAGAGCCTCCGAGTCAATTCCGCCCTCGCCCATGAATTGTTTATTTACCTGACGCTCGACGGCAAGAAGAAACTTTGCATCGTTTATCTGTTCAGGCGCTGAAAGACGATGCTGCTTCATGACCTCGACCAGAACCTGACGAAAACGGCGGGACAGGTCTTCGAGTCCGGTAGCAACGGAATTGATGTACTCCTGGTTGATCAGTTTTCCGCTGAAGAGTCCTGCAATTTCATTTCCCTTATCTAAAATCCTGCGCCGCAGTTCCTTATATTGAGCACCGCTGATTGCAACATCGTTTATCTGCACCAGCAAAGCCCCCCGCTGTTTATCCAGCGCAACGGCCTGCTCAAAACAGTCGATAAACCAGGCCTTCTCTTGCCGGAGAACCGTTAATTCACCGTCGCTCAAGCCATGAATAATATTGATAATTTTGCTTTCTGACGCGGTCAGCTCGGAAACGAGCTCCCGGAGAACGGGCATAGCAAGCTGGGTGGAGAGCACGCCGTTTTGTATGCGGAGGCGCCCCTCTTCCAACATCTGGGCGAGTTTTAATTCCTCCTTGTGACTGAGAAGGGTCAGGCTTCCCATTTCCCGAAGGTAGATGCTCATCGGGTCTGCAGACTGTTTTCCACTCTGCAGAGCTGAGCGCGACAGGCGCCGCCGATCGTCGCCCCGCCGTCTGTCGCTGAAGACACTGCTCCGTCGGTCTTGACTCTGGCCGCGCCTATCCTCCGGTACATCTTCAGGCAACATGACCGGTACCACCTCGTCGTCAGTGTGGTAGATCCCCGTCAAATCCCAAAGCGTTGAATCGTCGTCTTCAGACTCATAATGCTCGTCGTCTTCAGATTCATAATTCTCGTCGTCTTCGGAATCGTAATTCTCGTCGTCTTCGGACTCGTAATCTCCGGATTCCAGATCATTATTCTCGTCTGCTGTCATCTCACATCCCTACGCTTGAGGACTCCCTGAGCTGCCATCATCGAATTTCCTGTATGGTCGATTTTACCAGCAGGTATCGACATTATTAGAGCATAAACATATTAAAATCAATAAGTCATACGAATCGAATACAATTATCGAAAACATAAGCAGCCCCTCTTTTCGATCAGAGAACATTCAGGAAAAGAAAAATATGCCCGCATCACCGCTCCTTGAGTTCATTATCGAGCGCCATCTTTTGTCGCAGGAGATCACTTATCAATATGAAATCATTGTTTTTTTGAGCATCTCCGATACTTGCTACCAGTTGATCTGATTTCCTTTTTAACAGCTTTCGACGCACCCAGCCGACAAACTCTTCACCCTCCGTCGGCCCATCCTCACCGAGTTCGCCGCCACCGGTGTCAGGAACAGAATCGAGCAATAAAGCGGCGACCAGAGAACGCTCCTCTCCTTCAGGAAGCTCAGTCAGCACATCCTCGGGCTGGAGTGCTGCTTTTTTTTTGTCATGCAGAACCTTGAGCTGCAGAAAAAGCACCTCACCAAGAGTCCCTGCCAGAACATCCCGCACTCCTGCCTTTTCCAGGTCCGGCAGATGAGAGGGATTCAACAGCATAAAGCGCACCAGGCTTTTCAATCCGCCGTCAAGAGGATCCCGCTCTGGCAGCCTCTTGTCAGGGGAGGAACGGAAAGAAGGCGGTCCGGGAACGGAGGCGGGGCGCCGGGCAAACAGGGCACCGGATTCAAGCCCCAGACGGGCGGCAAAATGCGAGGCCATAACCGAGCGCTGCTGGTCGGAGGATGCCGCAGCCATAAGCGGTTTCAAATCTTCGACGATCTTTATCTTGCCATCGAGGGTCAATCCATGGCGACTGACCATGCGTTCCAGCACAAACTCCGGCAAGGATTCCGCCTTTTCTATTCTCTGCTGCAAGGCCTGCAGCCCGTTTTCCCGAACAAAGGAGTCAGGATCATGCTCTTCGGGCAGAATGGCCACACGAGCGCTCACCTGCTCGGCGAGGAACAGGGTTACAACACGCTCGGCGGCCTTGACACCTGCCGGATCGCCGTCAAAAAGAAGAATCACTTCGTCAACCAGCGGTTTAAGCAGACGCACCTGTTCTTTCGTAAGAGCCGTTCCGAGCGGAGCAACGACCGTATCCAACCCATGTGCCAGCAGAGACAACAGATCAAAATTGCCTTCTACAAGAGCTACCCGCCTCTTGGTCCGAATCGCATCATACTGATGAAACAGTCCGAAGAGTAGCCTGCTTTTGTTATAAACAAGACTTTCCGGTGAGTTGAGATATTTTGGATTATCGCTGCCGAGGATTCGGCCTCCGAAACCGGCAACTCGTCCTTTACGGTCGAAAATGGGAAACATGATCCGGTCTCTGAAACGATCATAGGTGGTTCCGTTGTCCTTTTTTGCCAGCAATCCCGTCTCAATGGCAGCAGGCAGAGCACCGGTATCAAGACGGCTGCCGAGAAAATTCCATCCATTTGTTTCTGTTGCCGGAGCATAGCCAAGCAGGTAGGTTTCCTGCAAGGCATCACCAATCCCTCTTTCACTCAGGTAACGGCGTGCCTTTTGGGCATCGGCAGATTCGAGCAGAAAACGACGAAAGATGGTGGCTGCCTGCAGGTTGACCTGAAACATCGCCTCGCGCTGCTGCTTCAGGGCGATGTCACGGGCTGAATGTTTCTTTTCAGGAAGCGCAATCTGGTAGCGTTGGGCCAGTACTTTCATGGCCTCCGGGAAATCCATATGATGATAGTTCATCATGAACGAGAAGACGTCGCCTGAGGCCCCGCAGCCGAAACAATAGTAAAACTGCTGTCCCGGGTGGACCGAGAAGGAAGGGGTCTTTTCCTGGTGAAAGGGACAGTTGCCAAGATACCGCGCACCACTGCGTTTGAGGTCTACATGATCGCCGATAATCTGTACGATATCGGCCTGTTCCTTTATCGCAGCTGTCGTCTCTTCCCAGCTTATAGCATTGCTCATAGGCGGTCTTCGGTTTAGATTTCTTGTCTGCATCCACTATAATAGCGATCCCCATCAATCGCTATTCTTTTACCATATCCGACGCGGGTGCCCATTGTTCGTTTGTAATCTTGCCATGGAGCCGATATACTTGGCCTTGTTATTCCGGCCTCAACATGCGGGCTGCGTTATCAGGTGTTTCTCCTGTCAGCTTCAGCCGCAGGAGCGGGTATCGTTGAAGTCTCCCGACAACGTGCGTGATACACTTATGAAAATTACTTCCCTGCGAAAGACCTATAAAAACACCAAGCGGTTGGCTGAGATCATCAAGGTCTTATCCAAGTTCGGATTTCGCGAAGTCATTACCGAAACCGGATTGCACCGGTTTCTGGGAAAAACCAGTGATGACACGGCAAAAGACCATCAATCCCAGATCGAAAAACTGAGCAGACCGGTTCGGGCCCGGATGGTGCTTGAGGAACTCGGTCCTACCTTCATAAAAATCGGTCAGATTCTCTCCACCAGGCCCGATCTTATTCCCCCCGAATGGGCTGAGGAATTTTCCGAGCTGCAGGACAATGTCTCTCCGGTGTCCTTTGAGTCTATTCATCAGGTGCTCGACGATGAATTTCCCGGCCGGCTCGATCTTCTTTTTGACTCCATAGAAGAGACGCCACTGGCCGCTGCCTCCGTGGCCCAGGTGCACCGGGCCGCTCTCATCAATGGAGATGAGGTGGTCATTAAAGTACTCAAACCCGGAAATCGGGAGCGGGTCGAAGATGACGTGTCCCTGCTCGAGAGCATGGCTGAACTTGTCGAACAATATTTTTCGGATCTCGGCTACAGCCCGATAGAGGTTGCCAATGAATTTTCACGCGAGCTCTTGCGGGAGGTCAATTTCATCCAGGAGGCACAGGCCACGGAGCGGCTCTACCGCTATTTCGAGGATGACCCGGACATCAGCTTTCCCCGCGTCTACTGGCAGGCTTCCACCCGTAACGTGCTCACCCTCGAAGAGATCAAAGGAACGCCTCTCTCAGAGATTTCACCAGCGCAGTTAGGACCGGTTCTCTGCCGGAAGATTGTTGCCAACGCAACGAAATCGGTCTTCAAGCAGTGTTTGAAATTTGGTTTTTTCCACGCTGATCCTCATCCGGGCAATATTTTCCTGCTCGAAGGCGGACAACTCTGCTTCATCGATTGCGGGACGACCGGCCATCTCGACAAGAAAACCGCAGAGCATCTCGTCGATCTGGTCGCCGGCGTTATCAAGGGCAATATCCAATTGCTCTGTCGTGTCGTCATTGAACTCACCGATGTCGATCCGGCAATGACCGACCGCCGGGACTTCAGGGCGGACCTGCAGCAACTGATCAGCCAGGTACAATCAACGCCGCTTGAACATATCAACCTGGCGAGCCTGCTCTCTGATTTCTTCATCATGCTGCAACGCTACAAGATACGCTGTCCCAGCGATCTGCTGCTTCTGGTCAAGGCATTGTCCACGATCGAGACAGTGGCCGCAGAAATCGACCCCACCTTTGACGTCCTGGCCCATGTCGAACCGGAAATAGAAGAAGTTGTCACCAGTCGCTATGGCCTTGGAGCCATCAGGAAGCGGATGCAGAAAACCCTTACCAGCTATCTGCTGCTCCTGGAAGATATTCCCCGTGATGTCCAACGCTTTCTGGACCATGCCAGACATCACCGGTTTACGCTGAACCTCGAGTTGATGCGGATTGAGCATCTTGGCGAAAAAATAGATTTATCCAGCCGGATGATGGGAATGGCGATGATCATCGCCGCCTTGATCGTCGGTTCGTCTATACTGATCCTTGCTGACCGACTTTCCCGGGAACAGGGCATCATCGGACATATCGGCATTATCGGGCTGATCCTGGCCGGGGTTTATTCCGCTGGATTCGTCGCCTCCTTCCTTCTGCCAAAAAAGAAACAAAAATAGACGCTTCCGTTCAGCGCAACTGACAGGTGATGTCAGTCTGCCAGTGCCAGACAGATTTCCGCGAAG
>JAHEMX010000210.1 GCA_024643445.1 Desulfobulbaceae bacterium
TGAAACCACGCCGGATACCCTGGTCTGGCTGACCATCGGTTGCGCGGCCCTGACCACCTATTCACTCAGGCTTGGCGGACTGCTGCTGGCCGGCAGACTTCCCAAAACGGGCAGATTCAAGAGATTCATGGACGCGCTGCCGGGCACCATCCTGCTTTCTCTCATTGTACCGGCAGCGGTCTCGGCAGGGCCGGTCGGCTGGCTGGCAACGATTGCAACCGGTGTCTGCAGCGTAAAAACCGGCAATGTCTTCCTGTCCATGCTGGTCGGCATCGCCCTTGTCGCTGCAGGTCGCTGGTATGGTTTCTAGGCCCATACTGCCATCTATAGGTGCCGCTTACCCGGTTAAAATCCCTGATAACAAGACTCCTTGATGAGCAGGCTGTCTCAACTGGTGAAAGAGTGGGCTAACGCCCAGGCCGGCTCGCAATTCTGCAGACAGAGGCGGTCAGGAGCAGATGACAACACGCAGAAAGGGCGGAACAGTAAAGACCGTTCCGCCCTTTTTCAGGTTCTACAACTGTAGAAATCAGCAGCCCTTGATTCCTCAGCCGCCGGAAGATTTTGCTTTTTTGTCTTTGCCTTCCTGGGCGGCCTTCGGGTCTTCTTTTACCTGCGGGCCGGCTATTGCATCACGGGAAACCTTGATCTGGATGTTATCAGCGATTTCCAGGGTGAGAACCGCATCCTTGATCCCGACAATTTCACCGAAAATGCCGCCTTTGGTGATGACCTTGTTGCCTTTCTTCAGATCATTCAGAAAAGCCTGGTGCTGTTTTGCCTGTTTCTGCTGCGGCCTGATAAGCAGAAAATAAAAAACCACAAAAATGAGTATAAGCGGGAGAAAGGAGCCAAGCTGTCCCAATCCTCCTGCGCCTGCGGCTGGTGCGGCTGCGTAGGCTATTCCAGTCATGTTACTACCTCCATAATGAAAAAACGATTGGCATGCCTCCGGCAACCTGCAGACAACTGTCGCGGATACACACCCCCTTCTTTAGAATTCCATCGGCACCATAATCATATACCCTCAAGCCTGCCATAAAAATCTTTTCTGAAGGCAGCGTAGCGGTCTTTTTCGATGGCCTCCCGGATCTGCTGCATCAGATTCACATAAAAATGCAGATTATGTATGGTATTGAGATGATATGCCAGTATTTCCCGACAACCGAAAAGGTGCCGCAGATAGGCACGCGAGTAGTTCCGGCAGGTATAACAGCCGCAGCTCTCATCAATCGGTCGCCGGTCTTCACGATAGCGGGAATTTTTGATGACCATTTTACCGGCGGAGGTGAACAGCGTTCCATTGCGGGCGTTTCTGGTAGGCATGACGCAGTCGAACATATCTACTCCACGCCACACACCCTCGACGAGATCCTCCGGTGTTCCCACCCCCATCAGGTACACCGCATGATCCTGCGGCAGAGAGGAAACCGTCACTTCGGTCATTTCATGCATCATCTCTTTCGGCTCACCGACACTGAGACCGCCGATGGCATACCCGTCAAAACCGATGTCAACCATGGTCTGCGCTGACTGCCGGCGCAGCTCAGGGTACATTCCACCCTGAACAATGCCGAAAAGCAGTTGCTCTTTTCGGCTGTGCGCCGTTCGGCAGCGCCTGGCCCAACGGCCGGTCAGGGCTGTCGAGTCGATCGTCTCCTCACGACCGGCGGGATACGGAATGCAGGTATCCAGACACATCATGATATCTGATCCCAGCGATTCCTGGACCTGCACGGCATCCTCGGGGCTCAAAAAGAGTTTCGAACCATCTAGGTGCGAGCGAAACGCTGCCCCCTCCTCCGTGATTTTCGCCAGCTCCTTCAGGCTGAAGATCTGGTAACCGCCGCTATCGGTAAGGATGGCTCGATCCCAGTTCATAAAACCGTGCAGGCCGCCGAACTGCTCGATCAGCCGGTGTCCCGGCCGGACAAACAGGTGATAGGTGTTGCCGAGGATTATCTGCGCCCCGAGTTCTTTCAAATTTTCGGGCGTTACGGACTTCACGGTGGCCTGCGTTCCAACCGGCATAAACACAGGGGTCTGTATCTTACCATGCCGGGTCTTAACGACACCGCGACGGGCGCCGCATTCAGTTGATTTTGCCAGAAGAGTAAATACTGATTTCAAGGTCATTGCCTCACTGGAATTCTATGGATATGGTTCTGAAAGATCTTTTTTTAATAAAACTGGTTTCTATAAGGGAGATTGATAAATTATTCTTCTCGCGCTCTTAAGCTTTGATTTCCAGGAAAAATTTCTGCATGGTGCAGGGCAAGGGCTGACAACAGGGGTTACCGCAGAGCAAGTGTTTCCTGCCAGACACCACAAAAAAAGGTGACTATCAGGTCTGCTTTAGCATGGAAACCATTCTGATAATAGAACATAATGTCACTGAGCTTGAAACATTGTTCGATATCTGTCGACTCAGTTTCAAAGAATTTGTTCTGCTTACGGCAAGAGACGAAGAAAACATACACGCGACTTTTTCTGACAGACATATCAATTTAATACTCTGCTCAAGCAAATCGACACCCTTCTCGATCGATCATCTTACGGAACAATCAAGGATATTCCTATCCACTCGTTTCTGCAGATGTTCGAGAGTGGAGGCAAAACCCGTGCCCTCCACATCTTCAACGGCGACCAGACCGGTCACATCTTTATCAGAGACGGTGTGCCGATAAATGCTGAAACCGGTAATCTCACCGGTGAAGAAGCCATCTATGAAATTATCTCCTGGAACGAAGTAATCATCGATATCCGTTTCTTCAACGGACTGCAGAAACAGACCATTACCAAACCGCTCATCTCGCTTATCATGGAAGCATTTCGACTCAAGGATGAACGGGAAACGCTTAAGACCTGGGAGCAGCCCCTTGTCGCCCGGCACCATAAACTATATCAGATAGAAACTGCAGACATAGGTTGCGGAACTGATGCGCCTTGGACAGCAGGCTGATTACACTGAGAGGCACGAAGGACTGAATATCCCCGAGGAGCTGGCAAGGCGACAGGATCGTCTGGAGGCTATCACAGCAGCCAAAAAGAAGATCGAGCAACGAGCAGATAACGCTATTCTCAGGAGCAGCAGAAGTATGAGCAGAAGGTTGCAGCCCGTAAAGAAAAGTCGGATAAAACCGGGAAGAAACCGCGCGGCCCCAAACCAAAGCTGCCAACAGCTGCCAACCTCAGGACCGAGCGACAGCGACCAGGTAAACCTCACTGACGAAGAGTCCAGGATTATGCCGTCCGGCAAAAGCTTCGTTCAAGCATATAACGCCCAGGCAGGAGTGGATGTTGACTCCATGCTCATTGCCAGCTCTCATGTCAGTCAATCCGCCAATGACCAACAGTAAATCGAGCCCGCCCTGGAGGCCTTGAGTTCCCTGGCTGAAACAGTCGGCGAGGTGAAGACCTTAATTGCAGATAACGGATACCTCAGCGAAGCAAACGTGGAAACGTGTACAGAAACAAAAATCGAACCGCTCATTGCAAATGGCCGACAAAAGCATCATCAGTTGCAATACGGCAATAGAGTTTTTCTGGTAACAGATTCTGGGTGAGTTTACGATACGTTTTATTGCTCAGCATCATTTTTCAACAACCTGAGACCCAATCGCTTGGGAATGGATGTCACCCATATCAACAACGATATAATTGGGACAATTTTAACCAGAAATAACCCTGCTTTTCGTTTGAACAAGTAGTCTAGGGAAATGACCCGATCACCCCGTCGAATGCGTATAATACGGCCCAAAATTTGCTTTTCATCGATTTTCTCGTATTGACGGAAGTGAGCATCACCACGAACTTTGAGCAGTCGTGTATGGGGCAATTCAGTTCCACCGATGAAACGATGGGCAGTCAGTTTGTTTGTGATAGAACGAAAGAATACCACATCCCCAACACAAAGAGATTTGGTTTCAGTTGTTTGAACAGTGAGAATGTCGCCGTCACGGATGAACGGAAACATGCTGGAACCATGGGCCTTAAAGCTGAAGGAGAAACCTTTGGCAAGGATCTCCGTACTAAGGTCTGCAAAATCTGAAGAATTGAGTCTCAGTTCACGCATCGTACATAGTCTAGAATGGGAATGTCTGGAACAAAATCAAGTTCATAACAAGGGACAATGTTTACTAGCTCTGCACAAAAATTCAAAAGGAATTGCATTCCGCTCCTATCCCATAAAGGAGGAAAAGAACGGGCGAGGAGCATTGAGGATGCTATAACTCCCTGCCGACATTTCACGCGGTTATTTTGACCATGTCGTAGGAAAAAGATTTTTTCCAGGGGAATGCCGTGTGATGAGACATCGGTATACTCTCCATGCCAAGGTGTTCCGTACATCCAAAAACGACCATCGCGGCAGCGCAGGATAATACGGTCGTCATTGAGAATCATCGCTTTGTTTTTCCACAACTTCGCCATGGTTGATTTTCCATGGGTAGAGTTGCCTGCGAAGAGATATCCTTTGCCATTGTCATTTATTCCGCAAGCGTGGGCCATCAGTCCTCTCTCACGGCCAAGCAGACAGATCATTAACACCTCAGACAACGGATATTCTAAGGGATTCGGCAAGACATCAGACGCAGAATACAAAGAGCGTTCAGTTAAACTCGTATACACAACTCCACTCTGATAATCTCTATCGAATATCGCAATCCTATAGGGAAGTCCGACCCTTCTGAGAACAAAAACATGTTTCCCATCCCGAGCGTACAGGCTCCAGTGGACACCTGAATCAAAAACTCTATCCATGTTTTCAAGAACATTTGTAGGAAGGCCATCGTATAAAGCCCAGATATTGATATCCGGTGAGGAGTTGCTGACAAAGTCTTGATACGACTGTTCCAGCTGAATATGAGCAATGGGATGATCACTCGAGATAGAAAAAACAATATTGGCGATCTCTACGATCAGGGACTTTGCACTCATGTATATGGAGCCAAAAGTAGTAATTGATAGAGTGCTTCAACTACCAGGATAGTAACAATTCCCCTGTGGCTGACAAGGGTGATTCTTATGAGGACCACTACTCCCTGTCTTGCATGCAGCTAACACAGCTTCTTCTGAAACAAGTTTCACCTTTTCAATAAGGGGGGTTGTGTAAGGTCGTCGAGATTCGGACCGTTTATTTTTTGATGTCATAAGTCCTCTCCAGTTTGTTTGTCATGTATCCTATTTCAATGGCACGCAGGTGCGTAATCCGGCAAAAAAAATCAACAGGTGCTTCTTGGTTACCATGTTCGAGCTGTGCGATCCCTGGACATCGATTACACAGGGCAGTTAGGTCACAACGCCTGCACTTTGAATCGCTTGTCCATTCTTGTTCCAGAACTTGGGGCAAAAAATTTGCCCATCCTTGATAAAATGTGCCGTCTCGTAAATCAAAAGAGGGATTTCTGGCCATAGTGCAACAACTCAGTCGCCCAAAGGAATTGATGTGAAAAGTGCCCATTCCAGCTCCACATTGATAAATTCTGTCTGACCTTAAAGGAACGGGATACCTTTCGCAAAACTCCCGCCATCCCTTCATGCGTTTTGAATCATTCTGATCGAGTTGAACAATTTCTTCCGGAGTAATTCGCTGCCTCGCAGGTGTATAGCGATCATCAACCCCCATATTCAATTCCGCATCATAGCGAAAATCTACACCAAGTGACTTGGCAAAATCTTTTATATCCGACAATTCGTGTTGATTCGTTCTCATGACAACAGTCTTGAGTTTCAGCGGTAGTTTTCTTTCCAGCAGGAGGGTAATTCCCGTCATGCAGTGCTGGAAAGAACCCGGAACCCCAGTCACTCGCTCATAGGTTTCCTTGCTTCGTCCGTACAGAGTAATCTCTATGGAGAATGGTGGATATAAAGCAAGTTGCTCTACAATCTTAGGAGTCAATAAGGTACCGTTTGTAAAAAGAGTAATCAGCAACCCCTTCCGCTTGGCTTGCATGTAAATCTTAAGAAAATCTGGACGAAGAAAGGGCTCACCTCCAGTGAACAGTATCCAGAGACATCCCTCTTGTACGACCTGATCAATGATTCCAATAAATTCATCACAGGAAAGTTCCTGTCTGGATGCCCTTATATCTCCTGCAGGTAAACTTATATAGCAGTGAGCGCATCGCATATTGCAACGTTCAGTAACTTCAATGCTCCCCTCCAGCGGAATACGCCTGCCACCTGATTTTGCATGGATACGGTTGCTGAACTCACCATATCCGGTAGAAATAATGGATGGACATTCCATGTCAGCAACCCGAAACCACACCAAGATCTTTAAGTTGTCTCAACAGCTCAAGGACATCGCGGGTGGCTGTTTCTATATCCACATCGAACTCTTCCACCAGTCTTGTACAGATGTTTTCTATTGAGAGCTTGCCATCAATACTCTCCCAAATAAAAGCTGCAATTTCATTCAAGGTGTAGATGGAATCAACGTCTCCGGCTGTTTTGCTGATAGGAACAAGGAGAAATTCATCTAAAATTCGACGAGACACTATGTCTTCACTTTGTTTAGGTATGCTGTTCAGTTTGATCATGTCATTTGGTTTCATGCTAACACCTTTTGTGAAACAACTATATATTTAATTCGTCCGTTACATAGGGTTTAAACCCCCGCCTTCTAGGCGGGTAGCTTTCAGCTAGCAGTTTGTATATGTTACTGGGGCCGTCATTTTTGGGCACGCGGATACTTTTGTGTAAC
>JAHEMX010000211.1 GCA_024643445.1 Desulfobulbaceae bacterium
ACCGTGCTCGGCAGTCATCAGGATCTCGCCGACGGCAAAAGCGCCGATCAGCGCGACGATAAAATTAACGCCGCCGATCAGACCGCTCCAGCCGAAAGTGAATCGCTCGACACCAGCCATCGGATCAATGCCGACGGTCGCGATGAGCAGACCAACGAAGCCAATCAGGAAGGCCTTGGTCATCTGTTTTCCGCCCAGCGTGGCGATCAGGGTCAGGGCGGCAAAGGCCAGCGCGAAATATTCCGGATCGGAAAAGGTCAACGCCACCTTGGCGAGCAGCGGGGAAACCAGGTTCATGACCACGACACTGAACAGGCCGCCGATGGTACTGCACATGATAGCTATGCCGAGCGCCTTGCCGGCCTGGCCGGCCTTGGCCATCGGATAGCCGTCAAAACCGGTGACCGACGCCTCGGGCGACCCGGGTACGTTGAAGAGAATGGCCGAGATCGAGCCCCCGAACGTTCCTCCACAATAAACCGCAGTCAGCAGCAGCAGACCGGTGGTGGCATCCATCGCGTAGGTGAACGGGATGAGCAGGGCGGTACCCATCGTCGAGTTGAGACCGGGAATAGCTCCCAGCATGACGCCCATCATGACGCCGCCGAAAATAAAGAGCAGGGGCGTCGGTGAAAAAACGTTATGAAATGCGACTAACCAGATGTCCATAATTCAGGCTCCCTTGCCGGTTAATATAATAAATGGCTGATTTGGAGGAATATCCCCACTCCTCTCGGCAGGGGAACGTACATGGCCTTGGTAAAAAGCAGGACAATGACCAGCGTCAGCGCAAAAGGCATGGTGAATATCCAGGCCTTTTTACGTTCGCCGAGCAGGTACATAAAGGCGATCATCTGCAGCGGCGTCAGGACCAGGAAACCGACATACGGCAGAAGGATCAGATAACCGGCGATCAGGGCCACAGCCGCGAGAAAACGGGCATTGGCCACGGTAAAGTGAAAAGGTCGTACCCCTGGAATCGTCCCTTTCAACACGCCGCTGACCGAAAAAAATGCCATCATGACACTGAGCACCATCAGCGAAACAAGAATGCACTTGGGCCAGTAGGCCGGCCCGAGCTGCCCGTAGACATCACCCGAATCTATCTTCTTTATTTCGAAAAAGAGAAACACCGAAATGACGAAGACAATCACACTGATTACGACATCCGCTTTGAATAATGCTTTAAACACAGACTTCTCCTTGATATGACTATCCTTTTTTCGCTGATCTAACCGCATCTGTTTGGTTGCAGGCGAACGAGCCCGCCCACCACCTGCATTTACCCAGATCGCAGAGCAAATGCAGGTGGCGAGAGTCAGGCCTTTTTACTGATGGACCGTTATTTTACGTATCCCAGTGTGGTCAGGATGTCCTTGTAGGCCTTGTATTCTTCATCCCAGAATTTGCCGAATTCAGCCGGATCTTTCCAACCCGGACGCTGATCGAGCAGAGAGGTAGCCTGGTATGAGGTGAACATCGGATCCTCGTAGGCTTTCTTCAGTTCTGCGGCAAGGTAGTCGATGATCGGCTGCGGGGTCCCCTTCTTGACGGCAAGACCGCGCCAGCGACCGGTGGTGATATCGATACCGAGTTCAACGGAGCAGGGAACATCAGGGAATTTGGACAAGCGCTTGTCGTTGAAGACAATGATCGGCTTCAGCTTTCCTGCCTCGATGAGCGGAAGGATAACACCCGGCTCTTCGTGCAGCACGTCAAGATGCCCGCCGAGAACGGCGGCATGGGTCTGCGGTGCTTTATCATAGGGCACGTACTTGATATCAATTCCGGCTGCTTTGGCGAAACGCATGATAATGATTTCGTCGGGACTGGTCGGCGTGGTGCCGGTGAACTGTACTTTGCCGGGATTGGCCTTGGCATAGGCGATCAACTCCTGGACGGTCTGGAAATTCTTGTTTTCGGGGTTGACGTAGAATATGCTGATATCCTGCTGCACCTGGACAAGAGGAGCGAATTCCTCACTGTAGTTTTCCCGTCCAAGAGCCGTATTGATCAACTGCTCGGGACTGAAATTGTAGATGGTATAGCCGTCAGCCGGCTGACCTAAAACGTATTTGGAGGCCTTCACGCCGGCACCGCCGGTCATATTCGTTACGTTGATCGGTACACCGAGGAGTTTGGTGGCCGGTGTCATCAGGTTACGCACGAAGATGTCACTGCCGCCACCGGCACCGTATTGCACGACGACCTCGATAGGACGATCCGGGTATCCAGCGGGTTTGTCCGCGGCCTGGACAGAAAATGCGGTAAGCAAAGATAGTAGCAGTACCAGCGACATGTGAATACAGTGCTTCTTGTTAAACATGTTTACACCTCTCTTATTTTTGAAATTCAGCAACAAAATGCTGCACAAGCACTCTGCGATCCAGCTAGATAAAGCTTTTTTACTCAAGCAGATAGTTTTTTTGTGTCACCTCCTTGTCTGATGATTAAGATCTCCTGATCATAAAAAAATGATTTCTGATAATGGTCGTCTTTTGCGCAGAGCGACTCCCCAAACACGCTGCCCGCTGGTGTGAGGAGGTATCCGGCCCAGCAACAAGGACGGAAACTATTTCCAACCTGCTCCCTCCACACCAGCGCACGCCGTCAGGGGCGTTATGGCAGGATAGCGGCTTCATGAGCTACACTGCCGTCAATCCTGAATTAGTTGCAAGTAACGGGCCACTTGGGCGATCGTCTACCCGGCGAATCTATTTTCCCGCGCGGTCTTTATAACCACGGAGAAAATCGCCATTTTTTACATCACGAGGCCATGGCCCGGCCAGCAGGGGAAACATCGGGGGAGGCATGTCGTTTCAATAAAGAAACAACATGCGTGAAAAGCTTTTCATAATTGAAACAAAACCGCGTTGGCGCGCTGAAACAAGCCGGGGAATCACTGCAGCTTTCTCCATAACGTGGTTCTGCTGATTCCCAGCCTGTTGGCGGCCCGGGCCCTATTGCCATCACATTCTTCCAGGACATTGCGTATCAGCTGTTTTTCATAGGCCGCTTTTTCATCCCCCAGCAGAAGAGCCCGACTGCCTGATGAGACAAAGCTGCCATCCGTTTTTGTTAACGGAACCTCGGTATGATCGGATTCAGCCACTCCTGGAGTCCGGCAGGCATCGGTGCTGCCGGTAAAATCCTGGAGCTGCATGGCCCGCTGCACATCGTGTTCCTTGATGAGGCCGCCGGCAGTCATCACCGACAGTCGTTCCATCGCGTTGCGAAGCTGCCGGATATTTCCCGGCCAGCTGTACGCACAGAGAAGCTGCGCCGACCTGTCCGAGAAGACGCCGTACGACTTCCCCTGGGCGTCATAGAACTCCCGCAGGAATTTATCGGCGATCTCAAGGACATCATTGCCACGCTCCTTCAAGGTGGGAACGGGAAGCGACAAGACATTCAACCGGTAATACAGATCCTCCCGAAACGACCCATTTGCCACCATTTCTCTCAGGTTCCGATGCGTTGCCGCGATGATCCGGACGTTGACCGGCAGAATCCGACTGTCGCCAAGACGCATGACCTCCCGCTGTTCCAGCACCCGCAGAAATCTCGACTGCAGCGCCGCAGGCATCTCCCCGACCTCGTCGAGCATCAGGGTGCCCCCGTGCGCCATTTCAAACACTCCCGCCTTGCCGCCCTTGCGGGCACCGGTAAAGGCACCTTCCACATAGCCGAATAATTCGCTTTCCAGAATACTCTCCGGCAGGGCCGCGCAGCTGATGGCGACAAACGGCTCATTTCTCCGCTTGCTGCCATTATGAATGGCCTGGGCGAAAATTTCCTTCCCGGTTCCGGTCCGGCCATATATCAATATGGTGGAATCAATGCTGCCGTACTCGCGGGCCAGCGTGATGGTATTCCTCAACGCGTCGCTTTTGCCGATAATATCCTCGAACCGATAGCGGGCCGACAGCCCCTTATCGGAGAGTTTTCGCCTGACATTACTTTCTATTTTCTGGAGCACATCGAGCTTCTGGAAGGTGGTGACCACGCCCTCGATCTTCCCGTCAACAATGATGGGAACCCTGTTTGCCACCACCTTTGCCGTGCCGATCTCGAGCACCGCGCCAAGTTCCGGCTTACCCGTCCTGAGCAGGTGCTGGCATCCCGCCTTGGGAATGACCTCGATGACATTATGGTTGATGGCCTTTTCCACCGGTATGCCGGAAACCTCTTCCGCGACCTTGTTGAATACCGTGATCTTTCCCTGCTTATCAAGGGCGATGATGCCGTCGTAGGTAAAGTTCAGCATGGCCTTGAGCTGCTCCGCCTTGCGCTTCTCCTGTTTCCTTACCATGAGAACCCGCCTGGCCTCCTGGATGGTCAGCCGGACCGTCTCGAAGGCGGTGGTGATGATCACCGCCTCCATCCCCCGCAGGCGCGCCTCCCGGGCCATGGCGATTTTCCCGATGACGACATCAACGCCCCGCTCCTTCAGATAGTGGGTGCCCCTGACAATATCATCGAGATCATTTTCGCAGGTGTACTTTACCAGCTTGTCATTGATTACCTTCTCCAGGCTGGTAATGCCGAGAATCACTTCCTCAACGTCGACAATACCGACTTTCCTGCCGAGCTTCTTCGCTTCGTTATAGGCCAGCAGGACATCGTAGCCGCCGATACTGATGTCGATGACCGGAAGTTCAATGGCGGAGTTCTTGATCTTCGAAGCGGTCAGGCCGCGACTGACGATCACCTGGTACCCCTGCTTTTCGCCCTCAAGGGCCAGCGCCACCGCTTCGTCCATACGCGTGACCCTGATATCGACGTCATCCTGGTTCCCGACGACCTTCATGGCCAGTTCGGCAAGTTCGGGATAAGGAGATATGAAGAGTATTTCAGCCATCTCTAAGTGTTTTCTGAACTTTTTACGAGTCTGTCAAGAATAGTGGGTACCTTGAAAAATGGCACCAAAAGTCCCTTTTTTTATACCTGCCTGATCGCGCCCGTGTCGGCAGAGGCGGCCAGTTTAGCATAAGCCTGCAGGGCTTTTGAAACCTGCCTCTGCCGTCGCGGCTGATAGGCATCCTCGCCCCTGGCCTCTTCCTGCCTGCGGCGCAGTCCAATTTCTTGCTCACTGATTTTCAGGCTGATGGAACGGGACGGAATGTCAATCTCAACCGAGTCGCCATCCCTGACCAGGGCTATCAGACCGCCGCTTGCCGCCTCGGGACTTGCGTGGCCGATAGAAAGCCCGGAGGTCGCACCGGAAAAACGGCCATCGGTAACCAGGGCGCAAACTTTTCCCAGGTTCATCGACTTCAGGTAGGAAGTCGGGTAGAGCATTTCCTGCATGCCGGGTCCGCCCTTGGGGCCTTCATAGAGGATAAAGACAACATCCCCGGCCTCGATCCTGCCGCCGAGGATCGCCTCGCAGGCCTCCTCCTGCGAATGACAGACCCGTGCCCTGCCGAGAAAATGGAAATTTGCCGGATCGACACCGGCCGTTTTCACAATGCAGCCCTTCTCGGCAATGTTTCCGTAGAGAACCGCCAGCCCGCCATCCTTTGAATAAGCGTGTTCGATCTCGCGGATGCATCCTCCCTGGCGATCCCGGTCAAGCTCCTGATAAAACGAGCTCTGGGAGCCCATGACAAGATTCCTTTTGCCACCCGGTGCACTCTTGTAACGTTTGATCGCCTCCTCGGAAACCGTCGTGCGCATGATATCGTAGGCATCGAGCGCCTGCCCGAGACTCAGCCCGTCAGAGCGGCAGACCGAGCGGTCAAGCAACCCGGCGCGGTCCAGCTCACCCATGATACCGAGCACACCGCCGGCGCGGTTTACATCCTCCACGTGGTAGGATGAACTGGGTGAAACCTTGCACAGGTTTGGGGCGACCCGGGAGAGCCGGTCAATATCGGCCATGGTGAAATCGACTCCGCCTTCATTGGCAATGGCCAGGATATGCAGAACCGTATTGGTCGATCCGCCCATGGCGATATCAAGGGCCATGGCGTTTTCAAAGGCCGCCTTGGTGCAGATGGAGCGGGGCAGCACCGTCCGGTCTTCATTGGTGTACCAGTCCTCACACATGGCAACGATGCGCCTGGCCGCCGCAGTGAACAGATCCGTTCGGCACGCATGGGTGGCGAGCACCGTGCCGTTGCCGGGCAGGGCGAGACCGAGGGCTTCCGCCAGACAGTTCATGGAGTTGGCGGTAAACATACCGGAACAGGATCCGCAAGTGGGACAGGCCGAGCGCTCGACTTCGGCGATCTGTTCATCACTGTATTTCTTGTCGGCAGCCATTACCATGGCATCGACCAGGTCAAGCTCACGGCCAAGCCCCCTGCCGGCCTCCATGGGACCGCCGGAAACAAAAATTGCCGGGATGTTGAGCCGCATCGCGGCCATCAGCATACCGGGAGTTATCTTGTCACAATTCGAGATACAGATCATCGCGTCGACCATGTGGGCGTTGCACATATACTCGACGGAGTCGGCAATCAGTTCGCGCGACGGCAGCGAGTAAAGCATGCCGTCATGCCCCATGGCGATGCCGTCATCAATGGCAATGGTGTTGAATTCGGCGGCAAAGCAGCCGAGCTCTTCGATCTGTTTCTTCACCATCTGCCCCGTTTCATGCAGATGCACATGCCCGGGCACCAGCTGGGTAAATGAATTGACAACAGCGATAATCGGCTTGCCGAACTGTTCCTCCTTCATGCCGTTGGC
>JAHEMX010000212.1 GCA_024643445.1 Desulfobulbaceae bacterium
TTCTTTACGGCAGCAATGACGGCCCGCTCCATCACCCTCGCAGACAGCAGGCCGAGAACGCTCAAATCCGCCTCGACATGCCCGGTGGCCATGGTGAATATGGTATCCCCGTCGAACATGGAATGCGCCGGACGAAGGGTTCTCGCATAGCCATTTTGGGCCATGGAAGCGAGCTTGGAGGACTGTGATTTGGTCAGTGTCGCATTAGTGGCGATAACGCCGATCGTGGTGTTTCCGGCAAAGAGGTCCTTCCGCGCGGCATAGGATCGAATCATCACCGCTTCAGTATCAGCCAATCCATCCAGCTCTTCGGTTAAAAGACCTGCCAGTCGCTCTCCGGTTTCGGGATCGATCACATCGCCGAGGCAGTTGACCGCGACGATCGCAGCGATTTTCAAGGCGCCCACCCGGACACCATGACAGCCGAGGCCACTTTTCATGGCCCGTCCCATACCGAGTATCTTGCCTACCGTCGCGCCGGCGCCGGCGCCGACATTGCCTTCCGGACACGCCCGATTGGTGGCGTTCCGGCAGGCCTGATAGCCCATTTCCCCGTCCGGCCGTATCCGGTGATCGCCAATCGTCAGGTCGAACAGGGCCGCCCCGCAAACAATCGGCACCCTGGTGACCCGGACATCAAAGCCTACGTTTTTTGCCTCCAGGTAGCGCATGACCCCTGAGGCGGCGTCGAGACCGAAGGCGCTGCCTCCCGTCAGCACGACCGCGTGTATCTTTTCCACCAGGTTGACAGGATTGAGCAGGTCGCTTTCACGTGTGCCTGGGGCGCCGCCCCTGACATCGACCCCGGCCGTTGCTCCTTGTTCGCAGATGACCACCGTGCAGCCCGTTCCCCCGTCCAGATCGTGCGCATGGCCTACCTGAATGTCCTCGATGTCGGTAAAGCTGATTTGCTCCATGTGGGTCGTCCTTTCCATTCCTAGGTGCAATAAGACAATAAGGGGACAGTATACTTAATTCATATGACAGTGGCCTTGTTTCAATGATGCAATCATCTGATCAATGGTTTCAATCAGGGGTTCTGACAAGAATAAATATACTGTCCCCTTATCTCTATTTATAAAATTCAATGCCGGAAAGCACGAGATCGCCTTTTAAGAGCATCAGGTTTATATGCTCTCCTAATAGTTTGATTTTATTATAAGTATCTGATTCTGAACTCTTATCAAGGGATAACAGTACCCCGTTAATCGTCGTTTCAAAATCCAGGGTCATCTTGTCGAAGGCCTTGTTCTGTGTTTTCAGATCTATGGTGGCAAAAACCGATTTTGCATCGTTAAGCAGGCTTTCTGCTTTTTTAATATTCTTTAATTTGAAAAATCTTTCGGCGTCATATATTTTTTGTCTGATCGCTGTAAGGGGAACATAGTAGTCCTTAATCTCAAGTAACCGGTGTTTGATGGCATTCAGGTTTGTTTGTACCGCTTCCTGGTTGCCTTTTTCCGATTCCTGGTATGCTTCATCAATTAAAGATAAAGATCTATCAATATCCTTATAAAAATAATTAAAACCGGTTTCTTCGAAGACAGGATTCCATTCCTCTTTTTCTTTTTGGCAGCCAATCACCGCCACCGCTAGCAGTATGAAAAAAATAATATATTTTTTTGACATTTGTTAACTCCTGTTCGGCGCAATTTGACGTTTTTTCAATAGCATTGTCTTGCTGAAAAGCACGTGTGGCCCTTTAGCATCGGTAAAGCCAACTTCTCCAGCTATTTGGATAGTTTTTTTAAATGCTGATTTTGAAACATGAAATGGGGGTTCTACTAGCAGTACTTGACCACCGGGTTTTAGTATCGTTGCCAGCTCAGTAAAAAATTCTTTTTTATTCGTGATTTCATGAACCATGTAGAACAATAGAATAAAATCAACTGGCTCAGATATTCCTATGTTGTCCTCTTCGCACTTGTGCAGCTTCAGCCTTTTTTCGAGTTCTGTCCCTGTAATCTTGTCTCTTATTTTCTGGAGCATGCCTTCCTGCAAATCGGAGGCAATAGCTCGACCAGATGCGCCAACCATCTTCGCCATGCTGATAGAGAAGAAACCTGGACCACAACCCAGATCCAGAACCGTCATGCCTTCGACAATATAGGGAGCGAGTATTTTCTGAGGGTTTTGTACCCATTTTCGAAATGTATTATCAAGACAACCTGCCTTTTCAACCGGGCATAGACGGTTTTTTCTATTCGGCATGTCCTTTCATAGTGGATGGTTGATGCTCTGCAATATGCCGGCGATGCAGTAAAAAGCGCGCTATTTGCTTGTAAGATATTTGAGTACCTTGAATAATCAGTTTTTTCTTTCGAGTATAACCCAGAGATCGGATGAAAAGGCGATTATGCAAGGTGGCCATTTATTTAAAAAAGAATGTCTAACTTCTTGCCAATGCCACCCATTGCATTATCCAGACAGCAGGGACAATAACTGTGCGATACTTGGGCGTCAGTCTTTCGAGTTACAAATTTATCTACTTTCACCCATTCTCCTTTACCGTGCTCAACCCCCGTATCATCACGAATGAGCCCACAAATACAACAATATGGCAATATACCTCTCAAGGTTTTAAGTTCGATATGGGTCTTCACTCTTGCTAATAATTCGACCTTTTTGAATGGTTTTGTCACATAATCTATTCCGCCGACATCAAACCCTTTTACAATATCTTTCGTTTCAGTTTTTACCGTAAGAAAGATTACCGGTATGTGTTTTGTGTTCAAATCCGCTTTTATCCTTTCACATACCTCATAGCCATCCATATCGGGCATCATTATGTCAAGAAGGACAAGATCAATACACTCATTCGTGCAGATTGCCAGAGCATCAGCTCCATTAGCCGCTGTTACGACCTCGTAATCTTTTCCCAGAATCCCTTCAAGGAGCCTTCGGTTGACAGGATGATCATCTACTGCCAATATTTTTTGTTTTTTGATTATCTTCAATTTTACCGTTCTTCTATTTGTCAATGAATAGTGTCGCCACCGTCGAACGTGGAATTGAGCGACTGGCAGCGCGCCGTGCCGAAAGTCAACTTGAACCGCTTGTCATACTCCGTGGTGCCCATGTCGTATCTTATCGTGTCCTTGCGGTAGAACTATTATACTTCAATTTTCCTGCGGAACCAAATTGGCAGGCACCTGACCCTTTGCTGGACTGTCTCGGATAAGGGGAACCCCGGGTGATGACCTGCGCACGGCAATTCTTTCTACTGAACGGTATCGGAGGGCGGCGGCGGGGCAGCCGACACCCGTCCTTCGTTGCTGGAATATACGCCGCATTATATAGAGGATAAAGGCAGATTCACCGGCGAACGTCAGCGATCCGGGTGCAATGGTTTGTTATGTGTTTTATAGCCAAACAATTTCACGGTATAGCTCTGCATCGGTATCTCCCTCGGTCGAGAACAGCAATACTCTGGAGTCGCCATTTAGATCTAATTCTTCTTTTATTTTGTAGAGATCTTTATTTGACAGTATCTCAAATAAAGCTCCGAGTGTTACCGCACCCGATTCTCCTGATATAATGCGTTGATCACCTGCCAGGGGATTCCCCAATACTTTCATTCCCCTGCGAGCAACTTCATCGGAACACATTAAAAACGCACTCGCAGCCGATTGTAATATGTCCCACCCGATATGGCTTGGTTCCCCGCATGCAAGCCCCGCCATAATGGTGGGCAAATCACCTTTCACTGTAAAGAGCTCATTTCGTTTTTTGGACTCGAAAAGACATGGAGCACCCTTAGGCTCAACAACAATAAACTTCAGTGCAGGTCTTTCGGACAAATTGCAAAAACAGGCAAGGATGCCGGCAGCTAATGAGCCTACACCTGCTTGTACGAGGACATGAGTCGGCCAGATCTCCTGCTCCTGGTCAAGAAATTCTGTTACCAGGGTAGAATAACCCTGCATGACATGTCGTGGAACTTTTTCGTATCCCTCCCAGGAGGTGTCTTGCAGAAGTATCCAGCCCTTTTCCTGTGCCTTTTGGTTTGCATGGATCACGGTATCATCGTAGTTCATGGCGGTGATCGATGCTTCAGCCCCATAATTCCTTATGGCTTCCAATCGTGCTGCTGATGAGCCTTTTGGCAGATACACCACGGCCGTGCAGCCAAACAGTTTTGCCGACCACGCGACAGCTCTGCCGTGATTCCCATCCGTTGCCGTCACAAAGGTGAGGTGTTTATATCTCGACTGTTCAGCAAGGATTTTACTGAATGTTAATTCGTCATCTTTCAGCGCGAGCATTTCACCCAGGTATTTTGCGATGGCAAAACTGGCACCCAAAACCTTGAATGCATTCAAATCGAAACGACGGCTTTCATCTTTAACAAGAATCTCTTTTACACCTAGATGGTTTGCCAGTTTTGATAGTTTAACAAGTGGTGTCGGGGCGTAATTTGGCAGGCTGCGATGAAATTTGCCGGCATAACGAGCCGATTCCGGACTGGCAAAGGCTATTATCGACGGTTCAGGCGTGTTATTCAGATAATTTATCTGGCAAGAAATCGATACGTTATTCATTGTTACCGTCTGCTGTCGCTTTTCAGGGCGTGTGAAGCACGTTGACGCGCTTCAGCGAGCCCGTTTTTAACGCCTGGCAATCCAGAATATTATTTCAATTCAGCTCGTTGCGATGAATATTTTTGGTTTAATAAAACGCTTCCTCCAGAAACTTCTCCATCGAGCGGCAAGACTGTCCTCGTGAGTGAAACGAACGATTTCCGCGCTTGCCGGGCGCCACTATTTGGTGAGAATATATTTTAGTATTTCCACAACCTGCTCTGGTGTCCTGGCCCATGCCATGGCCGACGCATCCACTTCCTTGAGCGGATGTATTATATCCTCGTCATGAAGGGTAATGTAGGGTGTGCCCAAAGCAGCACAGAATCCTGCATCAAATGCCGCATTCCACTGTTTATACTTGTCTCCGAAACGAACGACTGCCATGTCACAGTTCTCAATCAGCGTTTTAATTCTTATCGCATTCACTTTCGCCGATTTGTGATCACGCCAGAAGCTTTTATCCTCTTCACCCAGCATATCGCCGGCAGCGTCGCTAGCTTGATGATCGGTGACGGCAGAAGTGAAGGTAATGGGCAGATTGTGCGCCTCACAACCATCTTTTATCCGCTGCCGCCAGTCAGTATGTATTTCACCAGAGAGATATATATTCCATTGCATCGTATTTCCTCAGTTGATTGTTAGTAGAATCCTTCTCATCGTCTTGAAAAAAACCGCCTCGAACTAACCGGCCACCGGAATGGCCGTCTGAAGGCAAGTGTCTCGGAGCGTTTGAAAAAGCCCAGAGCCGGACGGTAAAATTTGGTTACTGGTTCTGTTTTCTAAGTATTTTCAATGACCTTCCTCAGTTTTTCCTGTACTTGCATGGCGATTTCACCAAGGTCCTTATTTCCAATGGCCTGCATAGAGGCAACAGGGTCAACGGCTGCAATTTCAACTTTACCTTCTTTTGTTTCCTGGACAATAACATTGCATGGCAACATTGTACCAATTTTGTCTTCAGCCAGAAGGGCTTTATGAGCAAAGGATGGATTACAAGCGCCAAGGATTTTGTATTTTCTGAAGTCTACGTCAATTTTCTTTTTTAATGCTGCGGTGACGTCAATTTCGGTCATGATGCCAAAGCCTTCTTTTTTTAATTCTTCAGTTACCTTCTCGATTGCTTCATCGAAGCTCAAATTTACAAGTTTATTGAAATAGTAGGACATTGATTGACCTCCAGAATGTTTTAAAAACAAGCCCAGTGGTTTCCAGCATCCGCTGGAGCAATTTGTCTGCGACCAGATGGCATAAACTTACAAAAACGGAGCCGGCCATGACATCGGCTTCACCGTTAGATCTGATGGCGTTCTTCCTTCCATGGATCTGCGGAGTCACTGTAACCGAGCGTTTCCCAAAATCCGGGTTCATCACGGGAGCTGACCTTGATGCCCTCGAGCCACTTGGCACTTTTATAAAAGTACCGATCAGGGATAACGACACGCACGGGGGCGCCGTGTTGCGGCGGTAATTTTTCAGCAAAAAAACTGTGGGCCAGGATCACGTTCTCCTTTTGGGTCGCGCTGATGGGTAAATTGCTCGTATAGCCATGAGCGGCCTCAAAAATGATAAAGCCACCCTTCCTCTGCGGTTTGACCATATCCATGATTGTTGTCAGACGAACGCCACTCCATGCGGAATCAAGAAGCGTCCAGCCAGTGACACAGTGAATATCGCAGGTGATATGCACCTGGTCTAGTGCAAGCAGTTCCTGGTAGGACAAAACAACCGGTTTTTCCACCTCACCTTGGATACGAAGACTCCAGTTCTCAAATGTTGCGCTACCAGGTGTTCCCCCCATATCCTGAATCTTTTCGACGGCAAATTGCCCGGGAGGAAGTCGCGGTTTGCCGTCTGGTCTGGTTTCGGCGGCCAGATCTCGTTGCCTTGCTTCTGAGGGCCTGATAAAAGCACCGGGTAACCCTATACTGATAATCGTGCCACCTGCTGCAGCCAGGAAGGAGCGTCTGGAAATCATAGGGGTTTTCTGCACAGTTGATCCTTTGCCATTATTTTCCCCGGCTTTTCCGGGCTGGTCATCGTATCCAGGCTGACCTCGAGTGGTAATGAAAGCCCGGTTAGGCTGGCCGCCTCTAGCTTCCTGCCT
>JAHEMX010000213.1 GCA_024643445.1 Desulfobulbaceae bacterium
TCCAGGCCCCCGGAATGTCAATATTACCGGTCAACGCTGGAATCATGGATACGGCACGTATGGTCTGAATGCAGTTAGGGGTATGCTCGATAGCGACACCCCACTCCATCAAAGACGGACTCGACTGGGCAAAAAGACGGGCCGCCTCACGAATTTTAGCGGCCGGTACCCAGGTTATTTTCTCAGCCCATTCAGGTGTATGCTCCTTCACTCTCTCGGACAATTCACCAAACCCGTGGGTCCATTTCTCGACGAATCCCTTGTTATAGAGTTCTTCGGTGATCAGTACATTGAGAAATGATAATGCCAGGGCATCGTCGGTCCCGGGTCGCAGCTGCAGCCAGATCGCCGCTTTTTGGGCGAGCCCGGTCCGGCGCGGGTCGACAACGATGATTTCCAGGTCATGAGCAAGCGCTTCACGGACATTAAAGCGAGTTTCCCCATCCGGTCCCGAATTTACCGGGTTATGGCCCCAGAAGAGAATACACTTTGCAGGCGTATCACCGGTATAGTCACTCACGGGAAAATCACCGAAGGTCAGCAAGGTCGTGTTGATGCGCGGGTGAAAACATTGCGCGAAACCCGGCTCGCACCAGTTTGGCGTACCAAGGGCGTTACCAAACCTTGATACCCAGCGGATATGATGTCTTCCGGTACCGGTGCCCATGACAATCGACTCCGGTCCATACTGATCCTTGATGGCCTGGAGCTTATTTGCCATTTCATCAAGCGCCTCATCCCAGGAAACCCGTTCCCAATTGCCCGACCCTCGCTCTCCTCTACGCCGCATCGGGTATTTCAGCCGGTCCGGATGATAGACAATGTCAAGCGCCGCCGCGCCGATAGGACACAATCGGCCATGATTCAACGGGGACTCCGGATCTCCCTTCACCTGTATAAGTTCACCATTCTTGACCGTGAGCAGGGTGCCGCATCCCCCGTGGCAGCTGCGGCAGACGCTTTTCAAAACCGTTACACCAGCATCGTCGTGTTTTTTGCTCGCACTAGTATCGTCCATAGATCTCTCCGTTTCAATGGCAGGCCTGGGATGTGTTCTCTACAATCACACGTTCAGTTTTGTCTTTTATGATCGAAGGTTAAATGTCCTTCCTCACATCAGATTGCTGAGGGGAAGGCATCCATGAGTTGTTGTCCTGCTCTATCGCTATTCATGAGCCACCGCTCTTCAGATATTCGCGTTTTCCGGAATATGTTCGTCATTGC
The DNA here is from genome assembly GCA_024643445.1 of Desulfobulbaceae bacterium. GTDB lineage: Bacteria > Desulfobacterota > Desulfobulbia > Desulfobulbales > Desulfocapsaceae > Ww85. Next base: position 1,225 of record JAHEMX010000213.1, read on the forward strand.
CCTGTCCGCCATGAGATTTCCCGTTACAAAGCTGAAATTTTTGCAGTCAGTATCGGGACTAGTTGCGTCAGATCGGCAACGACCAGGACATCGGCTATTTCACCAATCGGAGCATCCCTGTCGGTATTTATGGCAACCACGAATTCCGACTTCTTCATGCCGGCAAGATGCTGAATCGCACCCGAGATACCACAGGCAACATAGAGTTTCGGGGCAACACTCTGCCCCGTAGTGCCGACCTGTCTGCTATGTTCGACCCACTCGGAATCGACAACTGGCCGGCTGGCACCATATTCCCCTCCCAGAGCCCTGGCAAGGGCTGCGACCATTTCAACATTTTCAGGTTTGCCGATACCGCGCCCCGCACTGACAATAATTTCCGCCTTGGCCAGATCGACACCGCCCGCCTCGACCGCTTCATAGCCGAGAAATTCGATTCGAGATTCGTTATCGCCGGTAACCCGCTCGATAACCGGACTGCCCCCCAATTCCCCGGCAGGACTGAAGGCCCCGGCCTGAAGGGTGACCACCGTTGTACCGGTGAGTACGCGCACGACTCTTCTCAGCTTTGCGTTGCACACGGGGACGACTAGATCACCGTCGACATAATCTACCACCTCGGAAACCTGGGCCGCCTTCAGAGCCCACGCGACACGTGGTGCCAGATCCCAGCCGTAGCTGGAGTGGCAGAAGACGATCATGTCCGGTTTTTCTTTAGCGATGGTGTCAAGAAGCAGTTTTTTATGATTGTCCGGGCGGTATTCGCCATGTTTTACACTATCGGCAAGATAGAGCCTGCCGCCGTAGTGCGGCAGCGAGGATTCCCTGCCTACCAGAAACATCGCATGATCCCCGCCTGCCTTTCCGGCAAAGCTGAGAAGTTCGTTGTAATTCCCAAGAACGATGCCATCCCGGCATTCGGCAACGAGTAGTAGTTTCACGCTTTACTCCTAGGCTAAAATACTGGTTTTCTGTTTCAAAATCTGGATCAGCTCGTCGGCCAGGCGAGCCGGGTCTCCCTCGAGGACCAGGCCGCCGCCTTTCTTTTCAGGAAAGTATATCCTGGCCGTCTGCTGACGGCTCTCAAGCTTGCGCAGATCTTCAACCGGTAGTGAGAGCAGCTCTTTTTTCTTGGCCTTCATGATATTCGGAAGGGTTGGATAACGGGGTTTATTCAGGCCGAGCTGACAGGTGACAAGGGCCGGGATGTTCAAGGCCACGCTGGCCCTGATACCACCCTCAAGTTCACGTTTTACCTCGATACGTCCCTCGCGGTAGGAAAAATCGACAATGGTTGTGACGGCCGCACATGACAGCATTTCCGCGAGCAGGACGCCGACCTGACCACTGCCGCGGTCCTGGGACTGCATCCCGGTAAATATCATGTCAAAATTCTTGTCCCTCGCGTATTCGGCTATGATACCGGCAATTTCAGCAGGATCCCTGCGGCTGACATCACTATCCGTTATATGGACGCCCCGATCGCAGCCCATGGCAAGGGCCTTTTTCATGGTTTCCTTGACCTTGTCCGGCCCTATGGACAGAACCGTGATATCGGCGCCGGCGACCTGTTCCTTGAGGCGCACCGCCTGCTCCACGCCATATTCGTCATACTCGTTCATGCGCCAGGCAAGATCGGCGGTGTCAAACCACGCAGCACTTGCATCTATCCGGAATTTTGATTCCATATCGGGGACCTGCTTAATGCACACCAGAATATTCATTGGTTCGCTCCGTTCTCTGCTACAAGCCTATCGATCTGATTTCTTTTTAAAATTTCATCGGGTTGTCCTGCCCGCCCGTTACCATATCCCAAAACCGCTCCTGCGTTTATTCAAGCCCCCTTGCCTCGCCGATACCTTCATTGCCTGCAGCCGATAAAGAGAGCGCCCCCATCGAGGTCCGGCCAGGGTATCAGATAAGAGCAAGTCATTACCGCACCTTCAGACGGCGTGGGTTTCCCTGGTGATTTTTTCCTTTATATCTTCCAAAAGGCCTTTCTTGTCCAGTTTGCCTGTTGCCGTCAGGGGCATTTCGCTGACGAATTCTATCCGCTCGGGCAGTTGCAATACCGAGGCTCCTTTCTCGTTTTTCAGCCAGGAAATGATCTGCTCAAAGCGTAACTCTTCACCATTTTTCAAAACGACGTAGGCACACACGCGCTCGCCCATCACCGGGTCAGGCATGCCGACCACGCCGACGGAGGCAATGGCCGGATGATCACTCATCAGGTTTTCAATCTCCGAGGCACTGATGCTCTCTCCTCCCCTCTTGATGATCGACTTGAGCCTGCCGGTTATGCTGATATAGCCTCTGGCATCGATCTTGGCCAGATCACCCGTCCTGAAGAATCCATCCTTGGTAAAGTTCCTCTTGTTCTCTTCTGCCAGGTTATAATAGCCGGTAAAGATAGACGGGCCCTTCACGACCAGATGCCCCTCCGTATCGCAGGGAAGCACGTTCCCCTGCGGGTCAACAACCTGGAAGGTGTCGTACGGACAGGTGGGCTTGCCCACGGTACTGCAGAGCGTATCGATATCCGTGCCGATCCTGGAGAGCGTCAACATGCCCTCTGTTCCGCCGTATCCGCTTAAATAGGCACAGCCGAGCTCTTTGATGGTATCGAGGATCAACCTCCTGCTGCTCGGCCCTCCTCCCGAATGAATCTTCTTCAGAGAGCTTAAATCGTAGCGGTGCCGGCAGTCGGCCTCGATAAGCCGGGAGGTGAGCGTGGGTACCCATACCGCCGTGTTGATTTTTTCCTTTTCAATGACCTGGCAGATGCTTTCCGCCTCCGTCCGGTTCATCATAACCAGCTTGCCGTAGGCAAAGATCGTGGCGCAGATGCCGTTGACAAAGGGGAGATCATGGGCCGCAGGGGCGACAATCAGACAGATGGTCTCATTACCCATTTCGCAGGCACGGGCGGAATACTCTATCTTGCACAACAGCGCATTATGGGTATGGGGAACAATTTTGGGAAGACCGGTGGTGCCGCCGGTCGGCCCCATATGAGCCACCTGTGTCGCTTCAGGCCGTCGTTTTTCAAGGGCCATCAGACTCCTGTCATTCAGCTCGGCCGAGCTGATCAGTTTTTCAAAACTCAGATACTGTTTGTGCTCCCTGCTCCGGACCAGGATAATCCGCTTGAGGGTCGGATTTTCTTCAAGGACATCGCTGATAATCGGCAGGTAGTCGGTTTTCCTGAAGAAGTCAGGAACAATCCAGGTGGTGGCCTCCGACATTGCTGCCAGGTGATTTATTTCATATTGCCGATAACGGGCGATCAGTATGATCGGGATAGCGCCTATTTTCTGCAAGGCAAAATAGGACACGACGTATTCATGCCAGTTCGGGACCTGCAATAAAACACGTTCAAGCGGCTGAATGCCCAGATCCATGAGACTGACGGCAAGCCGGTTCGCCTTGTCCCGCACCTGGGCGTAGGTCAACCGGCATTGACTATCGACCAGGGCCTCCTTGTCCGGATAGATATCGGCCGCCTTGTCCAGCAGCCCGCCCAGGTTGAGCCCCGCCCACCATCGCCGCTTGCTGTAATAATCGGCATCTTCCTCGTTATAGGGAGCGTGTCCTTCCAATGTCGTCATACTAACCCCTCTTGTTGCAAATTATCAGCGCATCCAACACGATTATCCGCTCTTCGTATACTCTTACCGGGTTGAGATCCATTTCCCTCACCTCGGGGTGCTCACCCATGAAGGAGCCGATCCGCACCAGGGCGGCAGCCACCTCTTGCCTGTTGTAGACGGGACCGCCCCGGTATGCATCAAAGAGTGCAGCGCCTCTGAGTTCACCGATCATCTCAAGTCCGTCCCGTATCGTCAGCGGCGCAAGGCGCAGGCTGAAATCCCCCAATGCCTCAGCCGCCACTCCCCCGAGGCCAAGCAGTACGGAGGGACCGAAACTGTCATCGTTTTTCGCACCAATGATGATATCAAGTCCCTCCGGGGCCATCTCCTCCAGCAGGTATCTCTTTCTTTTCGGCCAGTCAATTGCATCGATCTTCTCGAGGGCCTGAACCAATTGACTCTGGCTGCAGATATCGAGATGCACTCCGCCAATTTCGGTTTTATGGGCCAGCCCAGCCGACACCATTTTCAGGACAAGCGGCTTTTTCAATACCGCAAAGGCCGCCATTGCTTCAGCGTGGTTCCCGCATATTCTGCCGGGGGGAGCTGCCAGATCGAGGTGTTCCAGGATCTGCTTGGCCTCCGCTTCATCCGGCTCCGCCGTAATTTCTTTGACGACTGTCGTCTTGCGATCGCCCGAGACCGGTTGCCGCTGTTTTCGCCAGGCGGCCCGGGCATCCTCGATGATGGCCCGGACGGCGGTCGCCGCTCTCTCGGGCGCCGCATAGGCCGGGATGCCCATTGCTTCAGCACCGCGCATCACCGGTCCAATATCATCAGGCGTGCCGGCTGTACCGAACAGCAGCGGTTTTTCAGTTGTTCCTTTTAGAGACCTGAATAATTGCAGCGGCTGCACGCACATCGGTTCATGCATTGTATAGGTAAGCAACAGATCTATGGCGGGATCCGCGGCCAGGATTGCAAGAACCTTCTCAAAACTTTGCTGGTCGGGGCGGGCCGTATCGACAGGATTTTTGATATGGGTCCGGAGCGGCAGTTCTCTGGCGATCGCTTCAACACTTGCTGTTTCCAGCTCAGGGATGGAGACTGATCGGCTGCGCAGGTAATCGGTCATGATGATTGCCGGTCCGGCCTGACCGGTCAGAAGCCCCACCCCTGGAGAAGGATGGGGGGGGAGCCGGACTTTGGAAAGTGCGTGGACCGCATCGACCAGTTCAGTGCTGGAAGAGACAACGACAGCTCCTGCCTGGACCAAAGCCGCCTTTTTCAGTGCAAACGAACCGACCATTTTACCCGTATGGGATACGGCAAATTCGCCTATATCGGACTTGCCGACCGTATAGACGACAACCGGCTTGATTTTTGTCACTTTGGTGATGGCCTCATACTGCCTTCGACCGTCCATGACCCCTTCCAGGTAGACGGCAATAGCATTCGTTCCGCGATGGCCGGCCAGATACTCCAGCACCTCAGGTGCAGCAATGTCCGCGCCGTTGCCGATACCGACCCCGATACTGACGCCCAGGCCGCAGCTCTCGAGCATCGCACCGATAACCACACTCATGGCTCCGCTCTGGGAAACGATCGCGATTGTACCCGGCGAAAAATCACTCACCATAGGGGCAAAATTCGCCGTAACACGCTGCCCCGGATTGAAAAACCCGGCAGTGTTGGGGCCAAGGAGTCTGATATCGTGCTGGCGGCAGGCTGCCACAATCTCATCCTGGAGTTTTTGCCCCGGCCCGCCCGTCTCGCCAAAGCCCCCCCCGGTAATTAACGCCGCGGCGACA
>JAHEMX010000214.1:0-6172 GCA_024643445.1 Desulfobulbaceae bacterium
AAAAGGAGGTCTTCGACTTTATTTCCAGGCATGATATCGTTTTTGCCATCGAGCAGAATCGCGACTCGCAGATGCAGATCCTGCTTGCCGGCGAATGCCAGGTGGCACCGGGAAAACTTGTTGCGGTCACCAACTTCAACGGGCTGCCGATTACCGCCACGATGATTACCAACAAGATTCACACCGCCCTGCTTTCCCGCGGTACAGCGTTCCCGCAGGCAACCGCGGATGCACAGGAGGAGTTGAAATGAGCTATACCCGCCCCGCCTTCCGTCACCCGGAAGCACAAAAAAACAGACTCGGCTACACGAAAAAGGCCTATGAAGGAGCGATCTCAACACTCTGTGCCGGATGCGGGCACGACTCCATCGTCGGTGCCATCATCACCTCTTTTTTTGAAATGTCCATAGAGCCGCACCGGATCGTCAAACTGTCAGGTATCGGCTGCTCTTCCAAGACGCCGGCCTACTTTCTAGGCAGGGCACACGGTTTCAATTCCGTACACGGCCGCATGCCCTCTATTGCGACCGGGGCCAATATGGCAAACAGGGAGCTTGTCTACCTCGGCGTCTCAGGGGACGGCGACACGGCTTCCATCGGTATGGGCCAGTTTGCCCATGTGGTCAGACGCGCCCTTGATATGATCTACATTGTCATGAACAACGGCTGTTACGGACTCACCAAGGGGCAGGATTCTGCGACGGCTGACAGGGGCTCAAAAACCACCAAGGGTGCGCCAGTCAGTCTTGAGTCCATTGACCTGTGTGAAATGGCCATTCAGCTCGGAGCCGGTTTTGTCGCCCGCGGCTTCTCAGGAGACAAAAAACAACTGGTGCCGATGCTCAAAGCCGCCATCGCGCACAAGGGTCTCGCCTTCGTTGATGTGATTTCCCCTTGCGTCACCTTCAACAACGCGCCGACCTCGACAAAGAGTTATTCCTGGGTCAGGGATCACCGGGAGGCCACCAACACCTTCGATTTCATCCCGCTACGACCGGAAATCACAACGGAATACCCGCACGGAACCGACATCCCGGTAACCCTGCATGACGGTTCTGTAATTAACCTGTACAAACGGGAGGACAAAGCGGTCATAACCAGTAAAAAAGAGGCCATCAATGCGATGGAGGATGCGAAAAGCCTCAATCAGATACTTACCGGCATCCTCTACCTGAATCCGGACAGCGGGGAGTACCACCAGATCAGCAACACCACGGAACGGGCCCTCAATACGCTGACGGAGACCGAACTCAATCCCGGCAACAAGGTGCTCCAGGAGTTTAACGAAAGTTTGCGCTAGCCCCACATTTTCTCTTGATTGGGCTAGAGACCGGCCATCCAGGGAGCAAGGGCAGGTCCCCGATATTCATGCCGCCTGCGGTGCAAGTTACCGCTATTGACTTGAAACGGTTAATCTGGTTCAGAACTTGAAAACGCTGTTGAAACCATTTTGGTCGTTGAGATAGCCGAAATCAAATTCAAATTTGGTCACGATTCCCGGGTTAAAGTCATGATCATACTCCTCGGGAAAGGTGATCTGCGGCGCAACTTCCAACACCAGCCAGTCACGGTAAAATCGCTGACGATAACGCAGTTTCAACTGAATGTCGGTAACTTCGGGTTGGGGCTTGGTATCGAAATACGTGCCGACGTCATAGGACAACGCCGAATCGATATCAAAGACCTGGTAGAGCCGGGCGACAGCTGAGAACGGAACTCCTTCATTTGCCTCGGCGAAAACCGCGGTAAAGGTGGTCCGATAGAAGAAACGCTCACCGAAATGTCTTTCAATATCATAGGATGCCTTATCCTCCCAACCGTCATCGGTATAATAGCGCAGTCGATTGGTGAACCTGCCGCTCCATTCGTTGTTGAACAAGGAATGCAGGTAACGGTAACGCAATCCGGCATAGAGGTAATCCAAGGAGGCGCCCACTTCCGCGGAAATATTGTATTGCTCCCCCACGGCCAGGAAATACTGGACACCTGCGGACAGTTTTTCCACATCGTTTTTAATACCGCCATCGGTATTTGCTATCGGGCTTGAATCTGCGTCAAAATCGCTGTCGTCGTTGAGACGGAGGAAGAAATTCGCCTTCTTTTCAAGTCTTGGAAGGTTTACCCGTACATCGATTGCCGAATACGTCTCAAGATTATAAAGCTCCGAATACCCTAGGCCGAGTTTTACCTTTACCCTGGTGCGGTTCTCCTCGGAAAGATAGCGGGGATCGTCAAAAAACGAATCGAGCCATTCCGCGGCGCTGAGAACCGCACTGCTTCCTTTTGTCTGAAAATCATCAAGCCGGGACTCGGCCGCATGGTCCAAAAGCGGGATATTGTCGCCCTGGGTCGAATTCCGATCCAGCGTGCGCGCCTGTTTTTCATTGAGAAGCGGAACCGCGGCTGGTTTTCCTTTCTGATCGGTTTCCTGCCGTGACTGTGAGGGGGGATGAGAGGCAATTACCGGCAGCGCCATAACGTGCGGCGGCTCCTTTTTCATCGGCACAGGTGAATGATTGATGTCCGCGATACAGTCAGGAGCTGCAAGGAAAAATACGAATGGCAGGAACAATCCGGTGAGGATGAAGTCTCTGGTTTGTGCAGGTGAGAAAATATCGGTCATGGGTGTTATCAAGCCTGTCAACTGCTGACTCAGGTACTGTGAAAAAAAGCATAACAATACCTTGATTTTACAAGTAGATATTAATCAGCTCGACCGTTGTCAACACATTTTTCTCCGAGACCGAGTCATCTCCTCCGATTTTTACCGATAAGGGGTTGCCGGCAACAGGCGCTTCGACGGGTCTGCCATGAGCAAAAAACCTCAGCAGCCGCAACCTGACGGAGCTTTTCCGCGAATTCTGGCAATCCAGCTGTTGATTATGTAGGAGGCGCAGCCGCAGCCGTCATCAGGGTTGACGTAAAGGGCTGCCGTTGGACAGTTTTTTGCGCACGCGCCGCATTCCATGCAACCATTCCGGTCGACAATTTCGGCCTTGCCTTCGAAGATCCGGAAGATGCGGTGCGGGCAGACCAACTGGCAATTGCCGCAACCAATACATTTATCTTCCGACAGATGGAGGATCGCCGTGTCATCAAGATATCTGAAACTTCGCATGAAAGTTCTCCCTTTTTTCTTTACATAAACGGTCCGACGACCCAGAAGAGCAAGGCCAGAACCCCCGAACCAATCTGGACCGCCAGGCCTTTGCGCATCTCCTTGGCCACCCCTGACAGCGACGTAAATGGTGTAGAGCCGGTGAAGTTCATTGCCAGATAGGAGGAACAGCCACTGGTCCACAGGAAGACGGCGATCTTTTCCAGGCTGCTCATCGATTGCCAATAGACAAGCAGCGGAAGCAGCGAGACAAGAACTCCCGTCATTATTCCCTTGAGCCAGAACTGGCGAAACGGCAGCCACGGCAGGAGAAGAGGGGTAATTACCGCCCCGGCCAGTATTGCCGACATGGTCGCGAAAACCAGCAAAATGGTGCGATTACCGGCCATGGTCGGCGAGAAGAAATCAGGAGATATCCCCGACAAGGCGAAAAAAATCACCACGGCGAGGACCAACTGCTTCCAGAGCATACAGATTTCCAGTGGGATCAGGACCGCCCGTTCGCGCAGCGTAAAAGTCACCGTACGCATGTCCTCGCTGGCCTCCCCGGCCTGCAGGAATTTTGGCAGGTCGACGGCCAGTATCGGCCCAAACCGGCCCCTGAACCCACAGAGCCTTTGCAACTCATGGGCGGCAACTCCATTCGCCGAGAGCTGAGGCAGCAGCACCTCCCGGTGCTTGACAACCTGATCGAGATGAGCTTTTTGAATCTGGTAGGCAATCTCCTCGGCGGAAAAGGTACCCTTGCCGGCGGCACACCAGACATTGATGCCACGGGTATCGACAACCAGGATCCAGGCGTTTATCCCCGCGAGTTCCTGGCGCAGAGCATCGAAAGTTAATTTGTAGTTTGCCGTAACCAGGACCGGCGAGGCGGCACTCGGCTCACCCAGACAGTAAAGTCCCGGGGTAATTTTATAGTTGTTGCGGGTAAATCCGGTTCTGGCCCCGATGGTGCCGATCCGGTCGCGCAAGGTCAGTGCGGCTGCCACTCGCGGCACCGGCCCGGCCGGGGTTTCAACGAAGCCCTCGACAAAAGGGAGAAGGCAGTAACCGGCACGCTCATCGCCACTGGACCGTGGCGGTGGTTTCGGTCCTCAGCAGGGGGCAGCCGGGATTTCCGGAGGCACCTGGCTGGAGATGGTGCCGTGCTGCTTCTCGAGATCATTCTGACACAGCGGCAATATTTGCTGCTGGATTTGCGTATTCACACGGTCCTCTGGGTAAACTATTTGGTGTTATTGCATATTCTCTATACAGTAAGCACGACGAACCCTTTTTCAAAAACGAAACCTAGCGTAGCCTTATTTTGCAGATTTGCAAAAATTATCGGGAACCTCAAATAGCGCCAGCCGATAGAATAGCCAGCCGCCATGGTCCTGCTGTGCTGCCTGAAAACAAGACCGATCTGCAGGGGCAGGTCACTCCCCTTGAACCGGCCCCCTGATTTCTGAAACCTTAAAAGCTGGAAATTTCGGCTCCTGAACCCAGTCTGTCGGTAAGGAAAAAGATACGTATCTTGTTCCTGAAGTTTCCGCAGGAGGATATCGGGATACACGTAATAACACTTCAACCAAATTCCCGAAGATATACAGGAACAGTCCCAATTTGCAGTTTTACTGAACTAGTTGAGATTGCCAGTGAATCTCTTTTCGTTTGAAATAAGGCTACCTTGAAAAATTGTCTTTTGCCCCAACTCTGCGTTGCGTTCGAATATATTACCCTCAGAATATCATATATATGCCTGCGGTTAAATCTTCACACGCGCCTTGATTTTGAACCAAAATCCTAATTTTGCAAGGTACCCTTATATATGTAATGTCGCCAAGGTTACAGAAATGAGGATAACCCATCAGTCAAAGAGAGTAGGGGCCGGCAAGATTGGCGGAAAAAGAAAACGAAGTTAACACCAACAAAGCCATAAATCGAATCGAAAACGATTTATATGTAAACTATATTGACGTAGAAGTATAGGAAAAGGTTTTTTTATTATTAATTATATTAGATATTTAATTAATTTTCGTAAACTAAGTCACTCAAAAGAAACACACTCTCGTAAATAAAATGACAACAATGTTACCGAAAGGCCTTATTTTCACCGGACAATTAGTATGATATTTGTCATAAGCTTTACCAAGTATCTGAATTTATAACATATAATATCCTGGTACAAAGTGTGCATGGGGGCAGCATGCATACTACATACAGACAAAAACGACAACGACAAACGCCCACTCTGCTCTCTGCCGTCCTGGGTGCTTTCTTGATGTTTCTTATGGTAAGCACGAATAGCCGTGCATTGGAGAGCAACTTTGACCTGACGGTTAATTTTTTATTTGACACCCAGTCTGTTCCTTCAAAACAGATAACGGGTTATCGTCTATACAAAAATGATAGCATGGCATGTGAATCCGGACCAGTTGACCCACAAAGCATCGACTGTATCGTCACGGCAGAAGCAGGTACCTACAATTTTACCCTTGCAGCACTCTATAGTGATGGGTCACTCAGTCCCCGATCAGCTCCTTTTCCTATGACCTTGAACTTTCCCACCGAAGCACCTATAGCCAGGATAGCAACAACAAATAATACCGGTGTAACCCCGGCAACGATCCTACTGGATGGCTCCCAGTCGACCGGGTCAATTGCTCAATACAATTGGTCTTTTGGTGATGGAGCAACAGCAACAGGGGCAACTGTCACCCATACTTACCAGGTTTTCGGCACCTACACAGCGACATTACGTGTTGAGGATTCGACAGGCTTGAGTAGTCAGGACTCCATCATGATTACCGTCAATGCCCCACCAGATCCGGATCTACCGCCAACGGTTATTATCTCCACCTCCGCTGCAATAGGCGAAGCACCTTTCACTGTTGATTTCGACGGGAGTGATTCACTCACCAACCAACCCCCGATAACTCAGTTTGCCTGGGACTTCGCTGACGGCCAAACGGCATTAGGAGCAACCATCTCCCACACCTTCCTCAGCGGTGGCACCTACCACGTCACACTTACCGTTACTGACAATGTAGGACTCTCCAGTCAGGGAAG
>JAHEMX010000214.1:6182-6610 GCA_024643445.1 Desulfobulbaceae bacterium
TACTCCTGTAATTGTCATTACGCCGCCGCCCAAGGAAAACGAGTCGCCGGTTTCCTCCTTCACGGTCACTCCCAATAACGTTACGCCAAATCTCGCTGTATCCCTTGACGGTTCAACCTCAAACGACCCTGATGGCAGCATTGATGAATACCTCTGGAGCTTTGGCGATGGGGGTATGGCCACCGGCATTTCTGTACAGCATACCTACATTGAGCCTGCTGACTATGTCGTGGTTCTTCAGGTCACCGATAATCAGGGAAAAAGTTCCGAATCACAGCAAATAGTTTCAGTCGTGACCGAAGAAGAAACAACCTTCTTATACGAAATAGGAGAGATTGAGATTGATCACGACTGGCAGTATATCGCCTTCACTCAGACTTTTCTCGCCCCTGTCGTAATCGCAGGACCGCCAGCATTTGCGGGCGAAG
>JAHEMX010000215.1 GCA_024643445.1 Desulfobulbaceae bacterium
CAGTGCCGCAAAGGTGGATTTACTCATGGCGGCTGGAAACGTGCCGATCCTGCCCATGCCGGCACCTTCTGACGGATGCGAGAGAGAAGGGACAAGCGGCCGGACGTCCTGCAGACCGAGCAGCTCGGCAAGCACGTCGTTGACGCCGAGAGCGACACTGTCGAAATTGGTGTGACAGGCAAAAACAGTAAGGCGGCCACTCAGTGCCGTCTCCAGGAAACTCCCTGCCGGCTCTGCCGTATCGATCGAGGGAATGGGTTTGAAAATGGCGGGATGGTGGGTGATGATGGTGTCTGCGCCTGTTCCGACGGCTTCTTCAAGCAACCGGTTGGTCGGGTCGAGGCCGACCAGGATAGATTTGACCTCACGGCTCCTGTTGCCAACCAGCAGGCCGACGTTGTCCCATGATTCAGCCATGGAAAATGGCGCTATCTCATCAAGGCATGCGATGATATCCTGAACGGTGACAACCATGTTAACTGCTTTATTCTTCATGAAAAGAGCATAAAAAAAAGGTACATCCCTTTTCGGGTTGTACCTTTATCCCACCTTCGCCCAGGGAGACGTTGTCTCACCTTTAGGCCCTGTCTTTATAAAGAGGGGGTCGATCTTCATCCCTCGCTGTCTGCTTTGCACAATCTTCGTTTTCAAGGTCCTGGTATGGAGCATTATCTTTACAATGGTGGGCGCAGTAGGACTCGAACCTACGACCGACCGGTTATGAGCCGGTGGCTCTAGCCAACTGAGCTATGCGCCCTTGTCCGGCAGTAAAACATAATATTAAAAAATAAACGGTCAATTAAGTCAACAAAAAAGCAGGCGAGGTGCTAAAATAAATAAATCCAACGGCAGTCACGCCGGGGCGTAAGCAGGAATTCATGAAGGGGCAGGGAACCCTTGCTGCCCGCAAAATAATAACTATAGTGCTACGCATACCGATTTTATTTATTAATTTTAACCAGATCCGGACCATAGTGATATATAGCAATATTCTTGTTTTTTTAACGGCAATATTTCTGTTCAGCATAGACGGGGTTCCAGAGGCGCCTGCTGTCTCGTGGTGGGAATCCCTGCTTATCGTGGTTGCCGCTATCGGTGCTTATGGCATTATCGCCCGCCGCCTGTTCAATCAGGCACCAACAAAAAGCTCGGCCGGATACTTCCTGGCGGAGAAGAAGCTTTCCGTGCTGGCCCTCGCGTTTTTCGGTGCAGCCCTTTTTTTCGGTGATATCAAGTACTACCTCTTTATCTTGTCGATGGGAGGCCGGCTGCCTGCCCTGGCCAACGTTGCCGGGCTGGCGTTCTTCTTTGTCTTTCTCTGCCAGCTGTGGCTCGCGGCCCGCCTGAGCTATGGCTACGCTTTTGGCCGGAGCTACTCGCGGCAGGCCTTTCTGGCAACGAACATCAAGGCCAACCTGCCTATCGTTCTGCCGTGGATTGCCTTGTCCCTGGTATACGATCTCCTTGCTCTCAGTCCGCTGCCCTGGCTGAAGCAGCTGCTGGAATCCGGCTGGGGCGATGTCATCTTCTTCGGCTTTTTCATTGTTTTTGTCATCGCCTTTTTCCCACCGCTGGTTCGCCGCTTGTGGGGCTGCACGAGCCTGCCGGACGGTCCGCTCAAGGAGCACCTGCTCGCTTTCTGCCGTCGCCAGAATTTTAATGCGGAGCTCTATGTCTGGCCGCTTTTCGAGGGGCGTGTCCTGACGGCGGGGGTGATGGGTCTTCTGCCCGGTCTTCGCTATATTCTGCTGACCCCGGCAATAATGGAAGCAATGAGCATGGCGGAACTCGAGGCCGTTATGGCGCACGAGATCGGTCATGTAAAGAAAAAGCACCTGCTGCTCTATGTCCTGTTGATTGGCGGATTCAGTGTGATTGCTGGTTTTCTGTCCGAACCGATTCTCTATTATTTCCTGTCTACCGACTGGGTGTACCGGCTGATGGCCAGTGAAACCCTGAGTGCCGATACCCTGCTCAGCCTTCTCAGCGGGGTGCCGCTTCTGGCGCTGCTCCTGGTCTATTTCAGGTTTGTCTTCGGCTATTTTATCCGAAACTTTGAGCGCCAGGCCGATCTTTATGTTTTCAAGGTACTGGGCAGCAGCCGCGCCCTGATCTCGGCGTTTGATAAAATAACGCTGACGAGCGGGCAGAGCCCCGATAAAAAGAACTGGCATCATTTCGGCATAACCGAGCGCATAAACTACCTTGAACGCTGCGAGCGGGAACCGCAGTGGATAGTCCGGCAGGATCGCAAGGTGAACAGGAGTCTTGCAGCCTATGTCCTCGTTCTGGCCGCGGCTGTGCTGCTGATCCAGAAGGTGCCGACCGAACAGATGGCCCGGAATTACGAGGGGAGCTATATAGAAAAAGTACTGATGCCGCAGGTAAAGGGCATCGATGATCCGGCCCTCTGGTATCTTCTGCTCGGCGATCTGCTGTTCAGCAAAAAACTCGAGCAGCGGGCCCTGGTGGCCTACGACAAGGCCCTCGGCTATGGGCCGGACAATCCCAAGGTGATGAACAATCTCGCCTGGCTGCTGCTGACCAGTGAAGATCCATCGTTGCGGGATCCGACCCGGGCTCTTGGTCTTGCCCGCGATGCGGCGCAAAGTTTTCCCCGCCCGCATGTCCTCGATACACTGGCCACCGCCTACTGGGCCAATGGCCTGATCGATGAGGCCATCGCCATGGAGCAGCGGGCAATGCAGTCCGATCCGGGCCAGGAGGAATTTTACCGGCAGCAGCTGGAACGATTCAGAAACGAGCGTTACAGCCTCAAAACAGGCATCCTGAACTAAAGGCGGCTGCAAAACAAGGAAAAAACATGCCGTATCTAGGCGCCCATGAATCAGTGAGCCAGGGGCTGCACCTTGCCTTCGACCGGATCGATCAGGTGGGTGGAGAAGCCCTGCAGATATTTACCCGCAATCAGCGCCAGTGGAACCCGAAGCCATTGAGCCCGGCCGAAATAGAACAATTCCAGGCGGCCCGGGCAGCGCATGAAGGCATGATCGTTGCCTCCCATGCCTCATATCTCGTCAATCTTGCCAGCTCCAGGCAGGATCTCCGGCAGAAATCCATCACCGCCTTCGTCGAGGAACTGCGCCGCTGCCACCAGCTGGCAATCCCCTTTGTTGTGATGCATCCCGGGTCCCACACCGGGGACGGCGCCGAGGCGGGGCTGGCCCGTTTTGTCAGTGCTCTTGATGAAACCATTGAAGCGGCGGATTCCCGGACCATGGTCCTGGTGGAGACCACCGCCGGCCAGGGCACCGGTTTGGGCAGCCGGTTTGAGGAAATCGCCTGGATAAGGCAGCGTTCGCGTTTTCCCGAAAAAATAGGAGTATGCCTTGATACCTGCCATATTTTCGCCGCCGGTTATGATATCCGCTCGCCGTCTTCCTACCGGGCGGCGCTGGCTGAGTTTGACCGCTTGATCGGTCTTGAGCACCTGCGTTTTTTCCATCTCAATGACTCGAAAAAGGGCCTTGGCAGCCGGGTGGACCGGCATGAACATATCGGTGCCGGCTGCATCGGCATCGAAGGCTTCAGCCACCTTGTCACCGATGAACGCTTCAAGAACCACGCCATGACGCTCGAGACGCCCAAAGGAGAAGATCTCCTCGAAGACATCGAAAATCTTCGCCTGCTGCGGGGGCTGCTGCCGGCCGGCTGAATAACCCGCTTCCTGCCCGATTCCCCTGTTCGTCACTGCCGAACTGAAAGAACCTTGCGAAAATGAAGAGAAAAGAGGACAATAGAAGGGTTCTTGAAATGTTTAAAAGGTAGCTTACGCGAAGGTGAACAGATGAAATTACTCTATAGTGATGGGCTGCTCGACCTGCTGACGCGCCAGCGTATATTGTCGGAAGAGCAGCGCACGTTCGTCAGCCTGGAAAAAGGCAAGCAGCGTCAGAAACTGCTGAAGAAGCAGGACGGCGTCGACCCGCTTGATAAAAACTATCCGGACCTGATCGATATCATCGTCTCCCTCAACCTCAAAAAAGGTCGCCGGGATGACGACGCCATCGACGAAGAAACGATCATCCAGGCCGTGGCGCGTGATCGCAAGCTGCCGATCAGGAAGCTCGACCCGCTTGACCTCGATATCAATATCGTCACCAAGACGATCCCGAAGAATTTTGCCATCGGCCACCTGCTGGTACCCTTCAACGTTGAAAATGGTGTTCTCGAGATAGCCGCCTATCACCCCGACTGCCAGACCCAGCTCTCCGACATCGAACAGGCAAACCAGGTCAAGACCCGTCTGTATCTCACCACAAAAGCCGAAATCAAGCGGATCCTCGGGGAATTTTTCGGTTTTCAGTCTTCCATCAGTGCGGCTGAAGACCAGTTCAGCTCGCCAACCGGCATCACCTCGGTCGATATCGGCAACCTCGAGCGCTACGTCAAGATTTCCTCCAAGGGACTCACCCAGTCCGACCAGCACATCAAGAGTGCGGTCAACCATATTTTCAGCTACGCCCTCGAACAGCGCGCCAGTGATATTCACATCGAGCCGAAACGGCAGACCTGTATGATCCGTTTCCGGATCGACGGCGTTCTGCATACGATCTACAACCTGCCCAAGGCCGTACACTCCGCCATTGTTTCCCGCATCAAGTTTCTCGCCCGGCTCGATATTGCCGAAAAAAGACGCCCGCAGGACGGTCGTATCAAGATCGGCGTCAGCAATGAAAAAGACGTCGAGATCCGGGTCTCCACGGTGCCGGTTTCCTTCGGCGAGAAGGTGGTCATGAGGATCCTTGATCCGGACGTTATCTTCCAGTCGATCGAGGATCTCGGCTTCTCCAAGCGCGATTTCAGTGTTTTCCAGACCTTCATGAAAGCCCCCCACGGCATAACGCTGGTGACCGGACCGACCGGAAGCGGCAAGTCAACCACCCTCTATTCGGCGCTCAAGACCATCGCCACGCCGGAGATGAACCTGGTGACCGTCGAAGATCCGGTGGAAATGGTGTACGAGGAATTCAACCAGATCTCCGTTCAGCCGATTATCGACATCACTTTTTCCACCATCCTCAGGAACATCCTGCGGCAGGACCCCGATGTTATCATGATCGGTGAGATCCGCGATTACGATACCGCGGCGCACGCCGTCCAGGCAGCCATGACCGGACACCTCGTCTTCTCCACCCTGCACACCAACGATGCGGTATCCTCCATCGTCCGCCTGATGGATCTCGGGCTCGAGCCGTTTCTAATCAGTTCCACCCTGCTTGGCGCCATGGCCCAGCGCCTGGTGAAAAAAATCTGCCCGAATTGCGCCGAATCGTTTGAAATGGAAGCGTCAACACTCTACAAGATGGGCTTTCCGGTGGCGGGCTCGGAACCGGTCACCCTGAGCCGGGGCACCGGCTGTAAGGAGTGCCGGGGGACCGGCTATAAGGGCCGCTGCGGGATCTTCGAGATATTTCCACTCTCCAACACGCTGAAGAAAATGATCAGTGACGGCAAGAGCAATGTTGAAATGCGCCAGGTTGCAATCCGCGAAGGGATGACTACCTTACGCGAGGACGCCTGGCAGAAGGTCCGGGCAGGAATAACAACATACGAAGAAGCTCTCAGGGTTACAGCGGAATAGGCTGGCCGGAGAAGGGGATTGCACATGGCTGTCAAGCTGGTCTGCCAGAACAGGAAGGCCTATCACGAATATCACATCGACCAGAAGATAGAGGCCGGTATGGTGCTTTCCGGCCCGGAGGTCAAGTCACTTCGCGGCGGCAAGGCGAACCTGAAGGACGGCTACGTCAAGATAAACGAGCGCGGTGAAGCGATGATGCATAATGTACATATCTCCGCTTACACCTTTGCAACCCACAACCCGAACGAGCCGATACGGGAACGCAAGCTGCTCCTGCACAAGCGCGAAATCAAAAAACTTATCGGGAAGCTGCAGGAGAAAGGCCTTGCCCTGATACCTTTGAAGATATACTTTGTAGGTAACGGCAAGGCAAAGGTTGAACTGGGCCTTGCTCGGGGAAAAAGGCAATATGACAAGCGGGCGGCGCTGAAGCAGAAACAGTCCGACCGCGAGGTCCAGCGCGCGATGCGCCGGAACGTTTAAAACAATCTTTTAGAATATGGGGGCGAAACGGCTTCGACGGGGATGTGTAAGCTCATTGTTGCATGCCGAGCTTCTATTAGCTCGTAAAACCAATAGAACCTAAATATAATCGCAGACGATTATAACTACGCAGTAGCAGCTTAATACCTGTCATACTGCCGTTCCACCGGTCTTCGCCCGAAAGGCCGGATTTGGGGCGTCGACTCAACGGGCTGGTCGCCTGGAAGCTGCCCGTCTTCCAGGGGATGAGATCTTACAGGCTAGTTCCGGGAAATCTATGTTCCGACTGAGTTCCCGGCACGAAAACTAAAGCACGGAACTAAGCATGTAGATACGAGAGGGGAGCATTTGCGGACGCGGGTTCGACTCCCGCCGCCTCCACCAAGTATTTGAAAATAAAACATAAAGTACTACTTTTCAAGCAGGAGCCCATCCTTCACCAGCCTGGCCATTCATCGGCGTCACAGGAGGTGAAAGATGGGTTTTTCTGTTTCTGCACAACCTTCTTTC
>JAHEMX010000216.1 GCA_024643445.1 Desulfobulbaceae bacterium
TTCTTGCCGAGCACCACCTCTCCGCTTCGACCGAAAAAGGCCGGGGCGGTGGCAAACATGGACAACGGCTTCTTCATCACCATATCCACACCGATACCGGATTCCCTGGTGTAATTCCCTGAACCGATAACGGGTTTGTTCGTCGCCGGCTTCACACCGGAGATTTCTTCCGCGAGCTTGCAGAGCGAAAGGATTTCCTCGAACTTGTAGTTTGTCTTGTAGCCGAGAAGCACATGCAGGCCGACCATGAGTTCTTCCAGCGCCGCGTTACCGGTTCTTTCGCCGAGGCCGCTGATGCAGGAGTGAACAACCGTTGCACCGGCGGTCACCGCTGCCAGTTCCGTGGCAACCCCCATGCCGAAATCATTATGGGTATGAATTTCAACCGGCAGTCCGGTAAGCGCCTTCACCTTTCGAACCATATACTTGATGGCCTCGGGCAGCGCACAGCCCATGGTATCGACGACACCGATCGAATCGGGCGGCGACTCGGCCATGATCCCTTTCAGCAGGCCGGTCAGATCTTCATCCCTGGCCCGCGTCGTGTCGTAGGGGAAATAAACGGCGTACAGACCCTTTTCACGGGCGTAATTGATGCAGTCTATGCTCTTGCGCAGTACGTCCTCCCAGGTCCAGCCGAATTGATACTTCAGTTTCGGGTAGCCGATGGGGATCTCGATGACAACGCCATGCGCACCGCAGTCGATCGCCTTGTCGATATCGACCCTGAGCGCCCGGGCAAAGGTAAATATTTTGGCCTTCAACCCGAGCTTGCTGATGGCCTTGATGGCCTCGAAATCTTCCTGGGAAACAGCCGGCATGCCAGCCTCGATCCGTTCCACGCCGACTTCATCGAGTTTGCGGGCAATCCGTACCTTGTCATCCTTTCTGAACACGACACCCGGTGTCTGCTCCCCGTCCCGCAGGGTTGCATCGTGGATCTCGACTTTTCCGGGCAGATCGAACTGGCCGGTTACCTCGTCGACAAAGTTATACGGGCTTACCCACCATTTATCTTCCTGTAAATACTTACTCTCCATAAAAACTCATCTCCGTTCATTTATACCGATCGTTTTCGCCTTCTCCCTTTTCCTGGTCAAGAGCATGAAAGCATAAGCCGGCACGTGTGGCTGTATTGGATCAGTTGCGCGAAGCGGCATAGTATTCAAACTTTCGCTCCAGTACGCCAAGCCCTTCTGCAATAAGAAAGGCAAAGAAGAAAAGGACAAACAACAGCGCCCACATATGCTCCATCAGAAAGTTCGATGAATAGAGTTCGAACAGGCGACCGAAACCGACAACGGAAACAAGAAGCTGTCCGATAATGACGCCCTTTACCGAACGAATCGCGCCGAGGCGGATACCCGCCAGGATTTCCGGCAACGCCGCCCAGACGTAAACCTTGGTAAACGCCTGCCAGAAGTTGGCCTGAAACGATTTCGTCATCTCCACCAGTGAAGGGGTGATGTTTTTCACGCCGGCGCGTGCATCGAGAACGATGATCCAGACGGCGAACAGCACGGTGGTCAGGATGATCGTTTTCGTGCCGAAGCCGAACAGCGTCATCAATACCGGCACGAGTGCGGTCAAAGGGGCGCTCAGGAACATGTTAACCCAGGGCAGCATCATGCGATCAAAAACGATCGATCTTCCCATCAGGACACCCATCGGGATCCCTATGAGTATGGCGATGCCGGTACCGATAATAAAACATTTAGCCGTTATCCAGAAGGCGCTGAAGAACGTTGCTGTCGGTACAATTTCAAAAAGCCGCATGACAATGTTACTGAAAGGCGGAAGCAGAATGGACAGTTCGAGCCGGCCGACGACTTCCCAGATAATCGCCCACATGATCAGCGAGGCCATCATCGGAATTTTGATGCCAAATAGTTTCATTTTATCAATCCCCCTTATTCCACATAGGTCCGCAGACCCTTCCAGATACGCTCGACGATATCCAGATAGACGGGGTCGCGCCGGATGGCATCCGGAGAGATGTCACGGCGGATGTCCGGTCTGATGATCTCGGAGACCCGACTCGGCCGCGGCAGCAGCAGGGCGATGCTCTGGGAGACATAAACAGCCTCCTCGATCGAGTGGGTTACGAAAATAAAGGTCTTCTGCTCGTCGTCCACCACCGTCAGGAGATCTTCCTGGAATTTCCTTCGGGTCTGCTCGTCAACGGCAGAGAAAGGCTCGTCCATCAGCAGCACCTCGGCATTTACCGCAAGTGCCCGTGCCAGCCCGACACGCTGCCGCATACCGCCGGAAAGCTCGTGGGGATAGAGATTTTCATAGCCTTTCAACCCCACCGCATCAATATACTTTTCAGCAATCGCGTGCCGCTCGGACTTGGCGACTCCCTGCAACTCCAAACCGAAAGCGGCATTACGCAGAACCGAAGCCCAGGGCATCAGGGCGAAATCCTGGAACACGAAGGCTCGCTCCTTGCCCGGCCCGGTGACATTTTTGCCATTGACCGTGACGCTGCCGGAGGTCGGTTCAAGCAGGCCGGCAATAATTTTCAAAAGCGTTGTTTTCCCGCAGCCCGAGGGCCCCAGGAGCGAAGTGAGCTCACCCTTCGGGAACTGGATGGTCATATCATTTAACGCTTCAACGCCGCCGGGATATATCTTCGTCACGTCATTAACGGATACCGCTATATCGGTCTTGTCAGTGGAAACAGCTTCTGCAACAGCACTCATTGGGTTACCCTCTTGTCAGGCCTGAAGAAAAAATATTCAGTACGTTCTAGAATTTCGATGAAAATCACGGCAAACGCCATGATCGAAAAGATGGCCGCATACATTTTATCGTACTCGGCAATAGACTGATTATAGGTTATCAAATCGCCGATGCCGGTCGGCGTGATCAACAACTCGGCGAGAATCGCCCCGATGAATCCCATCGCGGCACCCAGCCGCAAACCGGCATAGATGACCGGACTGGCCGCCGGGATGATGATCTTGAGAATAATCTGGCGGCTGCTGCCGAGATAGGACCGGCCCATCTCGATCATCGACGTCGGCGTGTGGCGTACCGCGCTATAGGCGTTCAACACGATAACCGGCATCGACATGATGCAGACCGTCAAAATTTTTGAGGTCAGTCCGATACCGTAGGCGAAGGTGAGCAAAGGAATCAGTGCCGCCAGCGGAGCAGACTGCAAAACGATGAAAACCGGTGCGCCGAACCACTCGGCCTTAGCATTGAGCCCCATGAAAACACCGCAGGCAATGCCGAGAATTGATGAAATAATGAGCCCGATAAGAAGCGGCTGAAACGTTGCCGGATAGACCGAAACCATCGAACCGTCTGCGATCATGCCGCCGAGGGCGGACATCGTCTGCAGAAAGGTCGGGAATGCGGGACTGATCGGGATACGCCCGAGATATTCCCAGGCACCGGCCGCGATAATGACCGATAGAAGCCGTAGCGTCAGGGGATGCTTTAAAAAGGACGACATGGATGTTCCTTGTTAGTATGAAAGAGGGGTTTCTCAATGCCGGGGCGGTTGCCCGGCGGACATCATCTCCGCCGGGCAACCGCGGGATTGAAACTTACTTGCCTGATTTCGCTTTGGCGGCATCCAGCGGAGCGAGATACCAGTAATCCTCTACCTTGAGACTCTCGGCCGGGCCGTTCATCTGGCCGGCGGCGACATAGAATTCAAAGTCGGCCTTGGCTGCAGCTTCTCCCCCACCATTGGGATCGTAAAGCCCGCCGTCCACGGCCTCTTTGTAATAGGCGTCAACGCCATCAAGGAGTTCTTTCGGCAGATCCGCCAGCAGGTTACGCTTCTTGCGCTCCTGGTCTATTATGGTCGGATCCGCGGTCATTTCACGCCAGGTACGAAGCAGTTCCTCAACGAGGATCGCAATGCTTGCTTCATTCTTCTTCATCCATTCGATCTCGCCGAACAGTACTTCATCACTTGCCGGGTCGGTTACGCCGGGCAGCGTGTGAAAACGATCACCGGCTTTCTCCATCAGGACGTTTTTGTTCGACAGATCAACGATCGTCGCATCAATCTGCCCTTTCATCATGGCAATGATCCTGTTCTCTGAACCGGGTACGTAGCTACGCTGTCCCAGGGTAATACCCTCGCGCTTGATGATGATATCACCGATGGCCTCGGTACCGGTACCGCGTGCATGAAAGGTGAACGGTTGACCGTTCAGATCCTGCCAGGTCTTGTACTTGTTGGCCACGACCGGGT
The DNA here is from genome assembly GCA_024643445.1 of Desulfobulbaceae bacterium. Lineage (GTDB taxonomy): Bacteria > Desulfobacterota > Desulfobulbia > Desulfobulbales > Desulfocapsaceae > Ww85. The sequence goes on from JAHEMX010000216.1 coordinate 4,220, forward strand.
AAAAGACCAGCTTGCTGATCTGGAATATGTTACGCAGCGGTACCTTGCTTTTCTGGATGATCGAGTAAGGTGTTCCGACCGCAAGATCCATCTGGCCACCGATAACGGCCTGAATAGCGAGCTGCTCCTTGGCAAAGGCTGTCATTTCGTAGTCGAGCCCGCGATCCTTGGCACGATCAAGAGCGACAAGAAAGCAGAGGGTTTCAACAGACGCCACATCGCCCAGAGCGATGCGGATCTTGTCAGCGGCCTGACTATTCAGGCCGATGCTTAAAACAACTAACAAGGTAGCAAACATGACTGAAATTCTTTTCGTGAGAACCTTCATTTCTTACCTCCTGCGACTTTAGTTTTATAGTGAGGTTGAGCTTTCATCTGCCTGCAGTGAAGCCGGCAGTTGAAACGGTGATACCTGCAGTTTCGTACAACGATTTACACAAACCTCCTCTTCCATGAGTAATTGCCGGATTCGTCAGTTCCGGTTACCGGCATGTTCTGAAGATTAACGGAGTAGCCGTCGGGCAACTCCATCCAACAAGCACCCCTGGCGAGGAGGGCATCCGCATCTCGCTTTGCCTTCCCCGCCGCTCCCGGACGGTCCATCCTGTTCCGGGCCGGCGCTTAAAAAGTTCCGGGGTATTTGCCGCCGTCAATCAGCAGGTTCTGGCCGGTAATAAATCCGGCCTGATCACTGCACAGGTAGGCACACAGATCACCCAGTTCAGCCGGGTCACCGAAGCGTCCGGCAGCAACGGCCGCGGTTCTGATCGCCTTCATCTCCTCGTAGGTCCGGTTCTGGACCTTGGCCAGGGCCTTGGTATTGGCCTGGTGCCGTCCGGTATCGAAATCACCCGGCAGCAGGTTGTTGATCGTCACGTTGTGCTTGGCCACTTCCCTTGACGTGCCTGCAACAAAGCCGGTCAAGCCGGCCCGGGCGCTGTTGGACAGACCGAGGATACTGATCGGGGCCTTCACCGCGCTCGAGGTGATGTTGACGATACGTCCGAATTTTCTGGCGATCATGCCATCCACCGTTTCCTTGATCATGAAGACGGCTCCCAGCATGTTATTGTTAAGTGCATCTATCCAGGCTGCCCGATCCCAGTCGCGAAAATTGCCTGTCGGCGGCCCCCCCGAATTATTGACGATGATATCCGGTTCAGGACAGGCCTTCAGCACAGCGGCCCGTCCCTCATCGCTGTTTATATCCGCCGCCACGGGGATGACTTTTACGCCTGTCGCGGTACTTATCTCCTGCGCTGCCGCCTCGATATTGGCTGCAGTACGGGCAACGATTGTCAGCTCAACTCCTTCGCGGGCAAGTGCAAGTGCACAGGCCTTTCCCAGGCCGGAGCTTGCACCGCCGACTATCCCTTTTTTTCCTCGTATTCCCAAATCCATGTTTTCACATCCTCCTCGTCGTGGTCCAGCAGCCTTATTTATGGTTCAGCGGCCAGCCTGTTTTTGCCAGATCTCTTCCAGCATCATTGGTGAGGCAGTATTAAGCTGCACCATATAGCTCTGCAGGGCGTTCATGGTATTCTTCTTCTGTTCTTTCATCAGGTTATCGGCGCGATCCACATCAACGGTCGACAGGGCCTCGATGATCTCCTCGTGCTCGGCAATAGCCGTCGCAGCCCGTTCCGGGACATAGGAGAAAATGCTCGGCCAGCGCTCAAATGCATCCCACAGATCAGATATCATCTTGTAAAGTCGTGGATACGGTGCGGCCCGATAAATGCGCAGATGAAACTCCTTGTTCAGCCGCGCGAGACTCTCGTAGCGGTTTTTCCTGACTGCGCCTTTCATTTCTTCATTTTTCTTTTTCAGCCAGGCAATATCGTTCTGGCTTATGCAGGGTACGGCCAACCGGGTGGCAAGGGCCTCAAGAGAGATGCGTATCAGGTAGACCTCCGAGAGTTCCCGGTCATCGATCCTGGTTACCACGGCGCCGGCATGCGGTGTAAACGTGACGTAACCGTCACTTTCCAGGCGTCTGATCGCTTCACGGACAGGAGTTTCACTGAAGCCGAGAGACTTTGCCAGGCTGGCCATCACCAGCTTCTGACCGGGCTTCAGCGTCCCCTTGATAATACCCTGCCGCAGCTTCTCGTAGACGACAAGGTTCTTGGTTTTACCATCTTTGGGCATAGCTTGCTTTCCTCCGTGATTATCCTATATGATGCCTTGATAAATCCTATAGGATTTCTTTTCATATTCTATATGATTTTAGATGTCAACCTCTATTTGGACCTCTTCCAACGCTATTTTCCCGGCCGCTCCAGACCTCGTCTTATCGCGCCAAACAGGCTTGAAAACAAGAAACGGTGAGAAATTGGCAGGATAGAATT
>JAHEMX010000217.1 GCA_024643445.1 Desulfobulbaceae bacterium
TGTATCGTGATATCGTCTAGATAAAAGTGTTTCAGCGTCGGTTTAAGAAGAATAAAGCTGATCCCGACAGAAGTGGTGTGCTTATCCCGTTCGTGCCTGTTCTGGCTGCCGGCTCTTTGGCGATCAACATGGTGTAGCATATCCGGTAATTATTCCAACTGCGCAGATTAATCATATTGGCAGGAAAAGACAAGGATGAGAGGGACTGAGAACAATAAAGCAGATTGGCGCGAAACGATAAAGGCCTGGCTGCATCCCCGGGTGGTGACCATGCTGATACTCGGTTTTTCAGCGGGGATTCCGATTCTCCTGATTTTTTCAACCCTTTCAGCCTGGCTGACCGAAGCCGGTATCAGCAGATCATCCGTCACCTTTTTCAGCTGGGCCGCTCTCGGGTATTCCTTCAAATTTGTCTGGGCCCCGCTGATCGACAGAATTCCTCTGCCGTACCTGACCCGGAAACTGGGCAGAAGGCGCGCCTGGATGGCAGTTGCACAGATATTTGTCATGGCGGCTATTTTGCTGATGGGACTTATTGACCCGGCCCGGTCTCACCAGCATCTCGTGGCTATGGGCTGGGCTGCTGTATTGCTCGGTTTTTCCTCGGCGACCCAGGATATTGTCGTTGATGCCTACCGTATAGAATGCGCCGAAGAGAAGCTCCAGGCCATGCTGGCCGCCTCATATATTGCCGGCTACCGGATCGGTATGATTGTCGCAGGCGCAGGCTCTCTTGCCCTTGCTTCCTATCTTGGCACCACTGCTGACGCCTATTCTTATGAGGCCTGGAAACTGACCTATTTCGGCGTGGGATTCTGCATGCTGGCGGGCCTGATGACGACCCTCGTCATACCTGAGCCGAACCACGACAAGGCTGCGTCCAGAATCGAGTATTCCACGGCGAAATACGTTCGCTTTTTCCTGCTTTTCCTCTGCGCGGTATCGGTCTTTGTGCTGACCTTTTACTATTCCGGCATCATCGCCATGAAAGTCATGCCCCATGCACCGATAATCGTCGGTTTTTTCAGGGAAGTGCTGCGTATGTCTGCGGCACTGCTGGCAGCCCTCGGGGCGGCCAGAGGACTGGTTTCGATCGGGCTGGTCGACAGGGAGATGTTGGGTGATACCTATATCGACCCGGTGAAGGACTTTTTCATCCGCTATAGCAAGCGCATGGCGCTTCTGCTCCTGCTTCTGATCGGCTTCTACCGGATATCAGATATCGTGCTCGGGGTCATATCAACGGTTTTCTATCTTGACATCGGCTATGGCAAGATGGAAATCGCTGCCGTCGTTAAAACGTTCGGGGTGCTTATGTCCATCGCCGGCGGCTTCCTCGGCGGCATGCTGACGGTGCGCTATGGCGTTCTGAAGATCCTCTTTGCCGGCGCGCTGCTTTCCGCTGCGACCAACCTTCTTTTCATGTTGCTGGCCGTTTCGGGTCCGGACCCATTGCTGTTCCGGGTTGTCATCGGGGCCGACAACCTGGCCGCCGGTATTGCCGCCGCTGCATTTGTGGCCTTCCTGTCCAGCCTCACTTCGATTTCGTTCACCGCCGTACAATACGCGGTGTTTTCATCGCTGATGACACTTTTTCCAAAGCTGATCGGCGGCTATTCGGGCACCATTGTCACCAGTATCGGCTATCCCTCCTTCTTTCTGCTGACGACTCTGATGGGAGTTCCCGTGCTGTGGCTGATCTGGCTTGTGCGCGACATGAAGTGAGAGGGTGTTTCAGGATTTGAAAATGATTTCTGATAACGGCCGTTTTGGAACATGGTGAATCTGCTGATCATCGCGATAATACCTGATATCGCCATCAGGCCCGATGTCCTCGAGGACGACTGTTTCGACCGGATAACCGAGTGCAATGACAAGGGAAAGTCCCAGCTTGTCGGGAAAATTGAATCGATCAGCAATCTTCGGTGAGAACGACATGATACGGCATCCGCCTATGCCCCTTTCCATCGCGCCAAGCAGTAAATTCTGCGTGGCCAGGCCAAGATCGAACCAGGCCTCCTTTTCACTGCCTTTGAGCCAGTCCCTGTTCATCAGACAGAGGATATAAGCCGACGGCCTCTCACCTTCTGCCGGCCCTTTCCAGTCAGTCAAATAGCCTGCCCAGCCCAGGTAGGGAAAAATTTCATTGCAGGTATTGAGGTCAGTGATCAGCAGGTACTGCCAGGGCTGGCAGTTTCTGGCAGATCCGCCGAGACGGGCAAGTTCGATGAGCTCTTTCAGGGTTGCTTCGCTTATCTTTTTATCCTGGTTGAATCGCCTGAAAGTTCTGGTTTTTTTGATAATGTCGAGCATGTTTAATTCTCCCGGTAAAAATGAGAAATAAGGCCAGCACGCCTTTTGCTAGACCTCAATTTGACTGCTTTTCCCCATCAACCTTGAATCCATCGGCCAGTGCGATGAGTGCACGGGTGAAGTTTCCTTCGGTTTTTATCCGGCTTGCATTACCTGAGCCGATCCTGATCCTGTCCGAAGGCAGGGATAGACCTTCTATAAGGTGGTCTAGTACCGCTTTTTCACGCAGTGTCGCCAGGGCATAGAGCATTTTATTGGTGACACTGACAGCCCGGGGCGCTGCAGGAGTAAATAGTTCTTTTGGGGCCAGGTCTGATTCCCGGATCGTACTGCCCTTGGCACCTCTGGATAGTGCATCTTGCCTTGCGGCTTCTTCGGCTATCTGCTTTCTCTGAATTTCCAGAGCCCGACTTCGGTTATCATCGTCAACGCGCTTCTGTTCCATTGTCATCAGTTCAGCTCTTAAAACGGGAGTATCTGCTGATTGATCTGAAAAGCCGGTAATTTCCAGGTTGACAAGCGGGTGCGTCGCCAGAAACTGACCGTAGCGACTGAGCCTTTCGATACTTTCCGGGGTCAGGCTAGCCGTTCCGGGAGAAAAAGACACAAATTGTTCTTCAACCAGATCCTTGAACTCTGGACCGGAAATCAGCAACGGGTTGAGCGATCCTTTAATCATCGTACGTGCAAAATGGTCGAGCGCCTCGCTGAGGATCCCTCGCCATTCATTGCCGCTCTCGTACTGAAATTCTGCGCTGATGGAGCCGTCTGCCTTGGAGAGAACAGCGAGGGTGGTCGCGGCAGGCGTTCCTGATTTCTGCGGAGAGAGCCCCTTGAGGACAAGAGCGGCGCGTCCACTGTTGTCCGAGTTAGTCAGGACCGCAGTGTTGGAAATAGTGGCGGTTGCTCCCGCAACGTTGATCCCCTTCATCTTTGTCTCGATCTGCGCTGTAAACAGACTGAGCGGAAGTGCTGCCGAGTTAAATGAAAAACGTGCTGAAGGAGGAGAGAGCATGAGATTCCCTGCTGTCTCAATGGTGAACGGGTGTCCTTCTATATTCCCGACCAGTTTAATGGTAGCATCTTCCTGACCAACAGGATATCTGATCCCCTGCATACTTCCCTTTATCCCGGTAAGACCGAGTGCAAGTGGAGGCATGGTACGTTCATCATGATATGAGATGGCGCCATCTGTAAGTCCCACCTGGTCAATTGCCAGGCTATAGCGAGAGAGGGCAATATCAGGATCAGCTGCATTGCTGTCGGGTTCCGGAAGAAAGATGTGACGGAGAAAAATTGAAACCAGCGTTGCCGGATTCTGATCATTCTGAACGTGACGCCAGGAAAATTCGGGTTGATCGACAAGAATATCCTTTATACGCAGATTCTTGTTCGTCTTTGACCAGCTAAATCCGGCGAGGTTAAGATTTGCCGCCTGCAGGACCGGTTTTGCCGGATCACCGATCAGCAGTTCTTGAGACCGGAGATCTCCTGAGAACTCCTGCTGAGGGAATTGAAAGGTCCCTTTCAGCGAGATACGTCCTTTGCTGGTTAAGAAAGTCTTTGATGAACTGAACCAACTCAGGAGTTGCCTGGGGGAAAGGTTATCAGCCGAAAGCTGAGCGCTTATCTGCAGCGGTGTGATATGGAAACTTCCCTTAGCCTGAATATCTTCATTTTCCTTGAGTTGTGCAGAGAAAACAAAATTGTCTTTCTGGAGTTCCTGTTGTTCCAGTTTGTTTGCCTGGAAAGTAACCGTTTTTAAATCCAGCAGCGGGATTGCTTCGTTACTCTCAACAATCTTCAAGGATCCTGAAAAATCAATGCCATGAATGATGTACTTGGCAGATTGCGCTGAGAACGCGTGAAATAGATAGGGCAGTTTCAGGCGATTGATAACGGCAGTACTGTCCTGCATAAAGACGTTGCCCAGGTCGTTGATACCGCCGATTCTGCTGACAGGTTCACAGCGAAAAACCGGCGTACGAAGCCAGATAGCCCCCTGATCTTTGATCTGAAGCTCCCGGATTGAGACACGGGTACTTTTCAGGGAATAATCAAACGGTTTATCCGTTTTATCGGAATGAACAATGTTGAGCAGCCCGCTGACTTCAGCAGTCCCGGACACATCAGCAGGAGTCTTGCCAAAAAAAGGTGCAATCAGAGAGGCAGGGATATCGTTGAGCTGAAGATTTCCGGCCGGCTGGTTCTTTGCATCAAATGTGCCCTGCCAGGTAAAGAAAGCGGAAGATGACTGGTGCTCTCCGCTGAGCCGGAAGGAGCGTTCAACCTCAGGAGAATCAGTCTGTTCATTGGTGAAATTTTTTATACTGAGTTGAACAGATTTCCAGTCCGACCGTTTGACCTTTGAGGTACCTTCTTGTACCGTGAAACTACCGCCATCCGCGATCAGCAGCTTTATGGACAGGGAAGGGATGACCTGGTGCAGCGGATCATCAGCTGCGGGGCGCAGTGTCAACGGGGCAAGACTTGCCAGGGTATCCCTGGAAATTTCACCCTCGCTGGTTATTGCGGGCTCCCGGAATAGCACATTTTCCAGTGAAATAGTGTTGGCGAAAGGTTCGAGCGATCCAGCGAAACTTGCTTCCGGCACGGATAAGCGCAACTTGCCGTTTCTTGATTCAACGGTCAGGTCGTTCACTGTCAATGAGAATTCTACCTTGACTTTACTGCCTTTTTCCTGCTCCGGTGAAAAGATGAGCTGCAGTTTGCCGTTGGCTTTACCCTGGGTAATATCAACCGGGAGGGCGACCGGCAGGTAGTCAAAATAGAGCGGGATGTCAATATCATTGAGATCGCAGCTGAGTTGGGTCTGCTTGCCTTGCTGGCCTGTCATGCCGAGAGCCGCTTCTCCCGTAAGAGTGATCGGGCTGCCATTCACCACGGCTGAGAAACGTGGTTGAATGTAGAAGCTGTTCCGATAATCAAAATTAGAAATAACCGGGAGAGCGAGTTCGATGTTATCGATAAGATGATCTTTTTTGGTGATCCGGTCGTAGATGGTGACTCGAGAGCCTGATATCTTGATGTTGTTGAGGGAGAAGAGGAAAGGTAACTCGGCAAAATCAATGATGTCAGACTGATTCTGCAGGGAACTTCCGCGCAGCAGATACGATATATTGTATGATTTGTCCTCATTTCTGATGATGCGCAGGTCCAGTCCAGCCATATCCACCGTACTGCAGACCAAATCGCCCCGGAGCAGGGATAGAAAATCCAGGTCTATTTTCAGTTCTTCAACACTCAGGAGTTGTTCGGTTGATTGCCGATCTTCACTGGTTTCAAGAGACAAACCACCAATGTCCAGTCTGAAATTGAACGGGTTGAAACGGACATTCTGAATCGAAAGAACCAAGGCACCCTTGTCTTTTAATGAGTCGGGCAGTACCGTCTTTACCAGATAGGGTACCAGTAGGTATCCGGCAGCGCTGTAGGCCGCTAAAAGGAAAATAGCAAGACCGAACCAGATAAGACGTTTCGAGGAGGATCGTTCTTTTCTTTCTATCGGCTTTTTCTTTTTGCCTCCTGATCGAGAAGATTTTACCACCGTTTTAGCGGACTGCTTTTCCGCGGTTATCTCTATCGCGCCGAAGATGTCTGTTGGTTTGTCGGTCATTATCCTGCAACTGGTAATGGTGAATGAGAAGCTGTCTGTAAGAAGGGGTGACGGCCCCATTGACTACCTAACTGAAATGCTCAGGAAAAAAGTCACCCCTACATATGCCCTGCAGACCGTTAATTTTCAAGAGCTATCATCATTATTTGCTGTTGATCTGCTAATTAGTGCAGGCAAGGACGAGATTGTTTTACCATCCCTGATCGTATCCGATAATTCTAGCGGATAATTGTCTGGAGTGGAAGGCGAGAGCGCACCTTTTAGGGTTCCTGAAAAAATAGTTTGTCTGACGAAAAAAAACGGCGTGTTGAGAAAACCTGATAGCCCGTTTCATGTTTAGCGAAAGAGAGCACAGGTGTATCTTGTTTGCGGGAAGAAAGATGAATATTGGAACAAAGTGGTTGATCAAGAAATAATTCTTGATAAATCAATAGTTTTCCAGGTAAACTGGAATTACTATCGGTTGCTTTTGCCGTCGATCGCTTCTCTAACCGGACACGTGAAAACTGAACTGGCACCAGGGGATGGGGATCAGTTTTGCTGCCACAGTGCTATACGATACTTGAAATATATGGCTAATGAAATATATAAATGTTTGAAA
>JAHEMX010000218.1 GCA_024643445.1 Desulfobulbaceae bacterium
CATGATCGCTCTCGGAACGGTGATGGAGCAGGTTCTGCTGCTGCAGGTAGTGGTGGTAAGCCTGATAGCCATGATCGCGACGATCGGTGTTTACGGTTTTGTGGCGCTTCTCGTGCGAATGGACGATACCGGTATGTATCTGATTACGCTGGCCGCAAAATTTCAGGGGCGAGCGGCGCAAATAATAAGAGGAACCGGGACGATGCTGGTAGCTGCCCTGCCGAAAGTTATCCGTATCCTCGGCATCATCGGTACCGTGGCGATGCTGCTCGTCGGAGGCGGTATGTTTACTCATAATATCGGATACCTGCATCATGCTGTTGGAGAGATGCCGGTAGTTCTTGCCGATCTGTTGATCGGCATGGGGGTTGGAGGACTATTGCTGGCCGGGCAGCTGGGAATGAAAAAAATGCTCGTTACGAACAAGGGAGAATAAGCGTAAGCCTGCTTTTTCCTGAACATCGTTTGCTGTCGCTGCCAGGAAACGGCGATACGCCGGACCGGGGAGCCTGGAGGAGGAGCCTTCTTAAAAACAGGCTTCTAGAGGGACTCGTGGAGGTATCTGGCCTCGATATAGTCCAGGAAATGATCCGGGTTCGTTCCTTCGCCGGTGGCACCACTGATCAGCTGCTGGGATTCCATCGTGCTCCCCTTGCTCCAGATATGTGTCCTGAGCCATTCGCGGACAAAGGCAATATCACCCCGAATGAAACGCTCCCGCCAGTCAGGAAACGCCTTGCGGATCGCCCCGAAGAGTTGCACCCCGTTTAAGGAACCGAGGGTATAGGCGGGAAAATAGCCGAACGATCCGTCGGTCCAGTGGATATCCTGAAGACATCCTTGCCGATAGTTGCCGGCGGTGGATAAGCCAAGGTAGCCCTGCATTTTTTCATCCCAGGCGGTGGGGATGTCTTCAGTTTTCAAATCATTGTTCATCAGGTCCCGTTCTATTTCAAAGCGCACTATAACATGCAGCGGATAGGAAACCTCATCTGCCTCAACCCGTATATAGCTTGGTGCAACCTTTGTACAGGACCGCCAGATCCTGGTATCGTCAAATGAGATGCTGCCGGGAAGGCAGGCATGGATGGTGGGCGTGAAATGGGTGATAAACGGTCTGGAAAGGAAAATCTGTTTTTCAAATAATAGGCTCTGGCTTTCATGGATGCTCAGGTTACGGGCCTGCCCGACAGGCAGACCCTCCCACCGGGCAGGCAAACCTTCTTCGTAGCTCGCATGTCCGGTTTCATGAGCCGTAGCCTTCAGGGCGTCAATAAAGTCTTCGCTGCGAAACCGGGTGGTAATCCGGTGATCCCCTCTCGCGCCGGTACTGAACGGGTGAGTGCTTTCATCCAGGCGTCCTTTTTGCAGATCAAAGCCAAGTGCGCTCATCAGTTTCCTGCTCAACCGGTTCTGCTGATCGACTGGGAAGTCTCCGGCTATTTCCCGGTGCAAACCCTTCTGCCGTTCCACGACCCGCGCAAGCAATGGCGGAAGTTCCTCTCTCAGCCTGGAGAAAACTCCATCGATGAGCTGGCTGGAGTCACCGGTGCAATAGAGATCGAGCAGCGCGTCGTAAGGGGTGGCAAATCGTCCGGGATCCGCTTGCAGGCGCGCTTGCGCCTCCTGTCGGGAAAGATTGACCACTTCCCTGAAATTACGGAGAAAGCCGGCCCAGTCATTTTCCTTTTTCTGGATGCGCCAGGCATGTTCGCATTTCAATCCGGCCAGAGATTTTGCCTTGACCAGATCGGATGGCAGGCAGGAGGCACGCTGCCACTCGCGTTTCATCTCAACAAGACTTGTCTGCTGCCCGGGCGAGAGTGCTTCATCTGAAGCATGAGCGAGCAGATCGTGCACTTCATCCTGGACGAGCATCTCGTGATGCATCGCATGTAACTCGGCAATTGCCGCGGAACGTGATTCATTACCGCCGGGTGGCATCATGACGAGCTGGTCCCACTGCAGAAAGGTGAGGGCATGTTCGAGTTGAGCAAGACGTTGAAAATACAGTTCAAGTTTCCGGTATGATGCGGTCATGTCTTTACCTTGGCTGGTGTTATAGGTGCGTCCTTTTTGCTGGCTCCTAAAGCAAGGTATTCACTGAAACACTCAGGGCAATGGCGGGGGAAAAATATGCTGCCGGAAGATACAGGCGGCCGTCCAGGAAAAACCTTTACTGGCTGGAGTATTGACGGGGGACGGATCGGGACGTTACGGAATAAGAAGATAAAAAGTAAGCAGCCCACCCGCTGACGTGTCAGCGGGTGGGCTTTGTGGAGGAGGTTGTGGTACAGGTACTGCTTCTTTAGACGGCTTCTTTCCCCTGTTCCCCTGTTCTGATGCGCATGACGTTTTCAACGGGCAGGATAAAGATTTTGCCATCACCGATCTTGCCGGTATTTGCTGCGCTGCGGATGGCCTCCACAACTTTATCGACAAGATCTGAGTTCAGGACGAGCTCGATTTTAATTTTCGGGTTGAATTCCACTTTATATTCAGCACCCCGGTACACCTCTGTGTGACCTTTCTGGCGGCCATAGCCTTTGACCTCTGAAAGGGTCATGCCGGTGATGCCAAGCTCTGTCAGGGCTTCCTTCACCTCTTCGAGCTTGAACGGCTTGATGATTGCTTCTACCTTTTTCATGAGTTGCTCCTCTTATCTGTCTTTGGTGAATTCAGGGTAGGCTTCGAGACCGCAATCCGAGATATCGCAGCCGGCGAGTTCCTCTTCCTCGCTTACCCGGATACCCATGATGGTCTTGATGACGAACCAGGTTACGAAACTGGTGCCGAAAACCCAGGCGAAAATGGTAACCGCACCGGTCAACTGGGCAACCAGGGAACCTTCAGGGTTGGTGAATGCCACCGCAATGAGGCCCCAGAGACCGACCACGCCATGCACCGAGAGAGCACCGACCGGATCATCAACTTTCGCCTTGTCTATAAAGATGATGGCACAGACAACGATCAGGCCGCCAATGACGCCGACAAAAGTCGCGAGCAGCGGGCTCGGGGCCAGCGGTTCCGCGGTGATTGCCACCAGGCCGGCCAGTGCGCCGTTCAGCGCCATGGTAAGATCCGTCTTGCCGAACCAGAGGCGGGAAAGGGTCATGGCGGCGACCAGTCCACCGGCAGCGGCAGTATTGGTGTTAACGAAGACCATCGCCACGGCGTTGGCTTCTTCAATGTTACTGACTTTCAGTTCGGATCCGCCATTGAAGCCGAACCAGCCCAGCCAGAGGATGAAGGTACCAAGTGTTGCCAGCGGCAGGTTTGCGCCGGGAATGGCGTTGATACGGCCGCCGACATATTTGCCTTTACGGGGACCGAGGAGCAGGACGCCCGCAAGGGCTGCCGAGGCACCGCAGAGATGCACCACGCCGGAACCGGCAAAATCTATGAAGCCGAGAGCATCAAGAAAACCTCCGCCCCATTTCCAGTAACCCTGAACCGGGTAGATGAAACCGGTCATGACGATGGCGAACAGGAAGAAGGCCCAGAGTTTCATGCGTTCGGCAACAGCGCCCGAGACGATAGACATGGCGGTTGCAACGAAGACGACCTGGAAGAAAAAATCGGCCATATTCGAGTAGTATGTCTCTCCGCCACTCTTCAGCACCGCGTCAACCGTGTTGTCAGCTCCGAGGAAAAAGCTCAATCCCGGAATAAATCCATTTGCTCCGTCGCCATACATGATGTTGTACCCGACAATCATGTACATGATGCAGGCGATTGCATAGAGCGCAATGTTTTTAAGCAGAATTTCCACGGTATTCTTGCTACGGACAAGTCCTGCCTCAAGCATGGCGAAACCGGCTGCCATCCACATGACCAGGGCTCCGGTCATCAGGAAGTAGAAGGTATCGAGTGCGTAGGCCAGGTTAATAACCGTGTCACCGATTTTGACCTCTTCGGCCAGGGCCGGAAAGGCCACGGCCAGCACAGCAAGAAAGGCTGCGCCACCCCAGTAGGTTTTCGTTTTCATTCTCATTCGTTCTTTCACGTTTTATTCCTCCTCGGTTTAATGATCGTCTATAGGCGTGGCTTAAGATCGAAAAGTTCCTCGACTGATTTTCTTTATGGCAAAAGGTGTGCCAGTAATTATCATTTCTATTAAACAGAATGAATACAGATAGATAATGTCATCTAAAGACGGTTTGATCTCCAGTGACCACAAAATAAAATACATACATGTAATATAAAATAATAATATATTACATTTATGTTAATAATATTTCTTCATGCTGACTCCTGTTGCAGCTTTGGCAACGCTCGAGATGGTCAGATGGTGCGACTGTTATAGTCGCATCAATGCGCCACTTTTTTTGGTCCGGTCGGTAGGGAAGCCAGGGATGACTATTTAACTATCCGTTCTTACGATTTTCTTGTGTGCGGGAGAAAAATGAAAATTTGTGGCATCGAAATTGCTTCTTGTATGACAGGAAACAACCGGGAGGCAAACGGAGGTCGTCAGATGAAAGCCGCAAGGAAAATGGTAGTACTCGTTGATTTTCTCGATAACACTGAGAAAGTGGTTGATTATGCGGTCTCCATTGCCAGGGAGACATCAGCCGTTCCCCATTTTCTCCACGTCGTGAACCTTTTTAAGGAAGACCCTATGCTCGACAATCCCTTTGTCGATCGCTGTGAAAAAATACTCATCAGCAGTGCGCAAAAGAGAATGGCCAGCCTGGTGGCGGAAACCTCAAGGAAAGAACTTTCCTGCACGGGAGAGGTGGTGGCCGGCAAAACCCTTGAAATGATATCTGAAATTGCGAATGCGTGTCATTCCGATCTGATCATGATCGGGCCGAACGGACTGTAGTCCATAGTCATCAACATTCCCCTGTCCTGCAGAACGGTGCCTGAACCATATAGAATTGTAGTCACTGCCATCACCCGGAAAAGGAGGGTGATTGTCGTCGAACCGGTATCGTTGCCGCGACTGGAAATGTTCAGCGGAGGAGCGTCGGTGGCATCAGCTCCGTAGCGCCTCATAAAAGTGGGTGCGGTGCTCTATTTTTTCCCGGGGAGCAGAGGTTTCGTGCCGTCTGTTCCGACCATTCCCTGCCAGAGCCCCTGGAAAAAGTTGCGGGCATTTGTGCCAAGGGATCGTGAGCGATATCCGCCTTCCTGCACCACAACGGTCGGTTTGCGCATCTCGCCGATGAGCAGTCCGTTTTGTTTGAGATCTGCAGGAGTAAGCGACCACGTTCCGGTCGGGTCCTTGTAGGCCGTGTCCAGGCCGAGAGCGATAACGACAAATTTTGGATCGAACGCCCTGATCCGCTTCAGCGCGCGCACGAGCGTTTTCTGGTAGCACGGACCATCGAGATCTTCTCCCAGCGGATAATTGCGGTTGAAACCGAGCCCCTTATCCTCTCCGGTTTCTTCCTTGAACCCGGTGAAATAGGGATAGGCAAAACGGGGATGACCGTGGATGGATACGGTCAGGACATCATCGCGGCTATAGAAGATGTCCTGGGTGCCGTTTCCATGATGGTAGTCGACATCGAGCACGGCGACCTTTCCGTATTTACTGAGAAAATGGGCCGTAACGGCAGAGGAGTTGAAATAACAGAACCCGCCGAATGCCCGCCGTTCGGCATGATGACCGGGGGGCCGGACAAGCGCGTAGCTGAGGCGGTATCCTTCAAGCAGATAGCGTGCCGCAGTCAGCGAGCAATCGATTGCCCCTTTGGCAGCCTTGTAGGCATTCCGGTTCAGTGGGGTGAAAGTGTCTATGCAGTAATATCCCGCCCTGATCGGCATCTCTTTCGGCGGCCTGGTGGCGTTCCTGATCGGGAAAACGTAGGGATATACTGATTTGCCGGGCTCAAGCGTCAGGCACATACGTTTGAGATACTCGACAAAATCTGGACTGTGAATCGCCTTGAGATGTTTTTCCGGGAAATGTTTCGCCTTGTACTCGTCGAAAAGTCCGGTCTGACTGATTCCCTTCAGAATTGAAGAGATGCGGACCGGAGCTTCGACATAACCGCGTTCGTGCACATGATGGATGTCATGGCCCGCATTGACCACCAGGGCGATGCGCTGGTCGATGTTCACTGCGTCCGGCACGGTAGGCGGTGCCTCGGCCACGGGCGTATAACGGCGGGGTCTGAACTGCACCGGGTCGTCCCGGAAGGATTCGACCACCTTCATGATATAGTCTTCGGGACAGCGTCTGCCGTATTTCCTTGTCAATATCGCGTAAACCGCCTGGCGGGCGAAATTGCAGTCCAGTTTGTCCGTTACTCCCAGTCCGTCAAAAAGCAGGTAAGGTGGACAGTCATCACCGCTTGCCAGCGGTGTCTCGTAGGCGGTGTTGGTGATCGGCAGAACGCCAAAACGCTCGTAGAATCTGAGTCTGGCGCCATTTTGCCGGATGATGCTCTTGTCCTTGCACAGGGCCGGGTCATCGGGCAAACATTCAAAAAAAATACCCTTCGCTTTCAGCAGTCTCGCTTCGTTACG
>JAHEMX010000219.1 GCA_024643445.1 Desulfobulbaceae bacterium
GCCGAGCAGATCGTCGCCGGAAACATCCTTGAGCAGCGCCTTCATCTTGTCACCGACCTCTTTCGATTTCTCCGCATCATGCATGACGCCGAGCCAGGTGGTGAAGGCTTGTTTGAGCTCCGCCGAGATCTTGGTTTCGAGCGCTTTTTCAATCTTCGAGGCAAGTGCCTGACGCCTGGTGTTGTAGGCCAGGGCCATACCGTAGCCGAATTCCGCGGCATCCTCAAACAGCGAGCTTGCCCAGCCCGGTCCATGACCGTCGGCGTTGGCGCAGTAAGGTGAAGACGGCGCCGAACCGCCCCAGATGGAGCTGCAGCCGGTGGCGTTGGCAATGGTCATACGCTCGCCGAAGAGCTGCGTCAGCACTTTTACATACGGTGTCTCACCGCAACCTGCACAGGCCCCGGAGAACTCGAGCAGCGGCTGGTAAAACTGGCTGCCCTTGATGGAATCACGGCTCATAATGCCGCCCTTGAAGGGCACCGTCAGGGAGAAATCGAAATTCGGCACTTCCTGTCCGGTCTGGGAGACGGTCGGTTTCATGACGAGCGCCTTGTTCTTGGCCGGACAAATGTCTACACAGTTGCCGCAGCCCTGGCAATCAAGCGTGTTTACCTGCATTCTGAAATGGTAGCCTTTAACCGCCTTACCAACCGCAGGGATGGTCTTGAAGGTCGCCGGTGCGCCGGCAAGTTCCGCATCGCTGGCAAGAATCGGGATGATGGCAGAGTGCGGGCAGACAAATGAACACTGGTTGCACTGAATACACTCCTCGGGCAGCCATTCAGGCACACTCACCGCCACACCGCGTTTCTCGTAACGGGCCGTCGAAGTCGGGAAAACACCGTCGGGAGGGAAAGCACTGACCGGCAAGGCGTCACCTTTCAGGGCCTGCACCGGACGCATGACCTTATCGACATAGTCGGTGGTTTTCGCCATCGGCGGAATAGAACCGGAGGCCTTGCTCCAGGCAGCCGGCACCTTGACTTCCACGAGGTTGTCAAGCGTGTTGTCCACGGCGTTGATGTTCATGGAGACGATATGATCGCCTTTCTTGCCGAAGGTCTTCTTGATGTCTTTCTTCAACAGGGCGATTGCTTCCTCGATCGGCAGCACGTTCGCCAGTTTGAAGAAACAGGTCTGCATGATCATGTTGATCCTGCCGCCGAGACCGACATCCTGGGCGATTTTTATCGCATCGACGGTGAAAAACTTCAGTTTTTTGTCGGCGATGGTTTTTCTCATATCGCCGGGCAGATGCTCAGCCATTTCCTTGACTGTCCAGGGACAGTTGAGCAGGAAGGTACCGCCGTCCTTGATGTTCTCGAGGACATCATAGATATTCACATAGGTCGGATTGTGACAGGCGACAAAATCGGCCTCGTTGATCAGGTAGGTCGACTTGATCGGCACATCGCCGAAACGGAGATGGGAAATGGTGATACCGCCCGATTTTTTCGAATCATAGGCAAAATAGCCCTGGGCATATTTCTCGGTATTGTCGCCGATAATCTTGATGGCGCTCTGGTTTGCGCCGACGGTTCCGTCCGAGCCGAGTCCCCAGAACTTGGCCCTGATATTGCCTTGCGGCTCAGCCCTGAATTCATCGGTTACCGGCAGCGAAAGATGGGTGACGTCATCATTTATACCGATGGTAAAATGCTTTTTCGGTTCGGCCGCTTTCATGTTGTCGTAGACCGCTTTAACCATGGAGGGATTGAATTCCTTGGAACTCAGTCCATAACGGCCGCCCAGTATCTTCGGCGGCGCCACACCCTTGTCGATGTAAGCGGCACAGATATCGGTATAGAGCGGCTCGCCGACCGCACCCGGCTCCTTGGTCCTGTCAAGGATGGTGACGGCTTTTGCCGAGGCCGGAACGGCTGCCATGAAGGCATCAATGTCGAACGGCCGGTACAGGCGTACTTTCACCAGGCCCACTTTCTCGCCGCGACCGTTCAGCGCATTGACGGTTTCCTCGATGGCCTCGCAGCCGGATCCCATGGCGACGATGACCCTCTCGGCCTTCGGATCTCCGACATAGTCGAAAAGATGGTAGCTGCGGCCGGTCAGCTTGCTGACCTGTTCCATGTACTTGGCAACGATGCCCGGTGTGGCGAGATAATACTTGTTGCAGGCCTCACGGCTCTGGAAATAGATATCCGGGTTCTGGGCGGTTCCCCTGGTGTCTGGCCGCTCAGGATTGATGGCCCGCTTCTTGAAAGCCCAGTAGGCATCCCAGTTGAAGAGCTTGGCCATATCGGCGTAATCGATCACTTCGATTTTCTGGATTTCATGGGAGGTCCTGAAACCATCATAGAAATGCAGGAACGGCACAGAGGCGTCAATGGTCGCCAGGTGGGCAACGAGGGCCAGGTCCATGACCTCCTGGACCGAGCTTGAGACGATCTGGGCAAAACCGGTCTGCCTGGTCGCCATGACATCCGCCTGATCGCCAAAGATGGACAGGGCGTGGGCCGAGAGTGAACGGGCGGTTACATGAAAGACGCAGGGCAGCAGCTCGCCGGCAATCTTGTACATATTGGGAATTTTCAGAAGAAGTCCCTGGGATGCGGTGAAGGTGCAGGTAACCGCACCGCCGACAAGCGAACCGTGAACGGCACCGGCTGCACCTGCCTCGGATTGCATCTGCTTGATGCTCAATTTCTCACCGAAGATGTTCTTCCTGCCGCCGACCGCCCAGGAATCAGCTATCTCACCCAAAGGACTGGATGGCGTGATAGGGTAGATGGTCGCTACCTCGCTCATGCCGTATGCGACATGGCATGCTGCGGTATTACCATCAATCGTTTGCATTTTACCGTTCATGAATTCACCTCAACCTATAAAATAGTAGTATTCAACCACCTTCCTGCCTCTGCAGTTTTCTGCAGAAACGAGAAAAGCGTAAGCAATTGCGCACCGGCTATCGTCGCCGCACCTGGCAGCGACCTGATACGCACACCTCGTTATCCTGGTATAATAAAACAGGCAGAGCTGTATTCTGTCCGGCAAGAAAAGAATACAGACCACCGTACAAATACAAGTTACCGGGCCACTTCTTCCAGACAAGCAGTACGGCAAAGTAACACGCAATTATGAAAAATCCCACCCTTTTATCCTGCTGAAATAGCCGCTTTTTCCCGGCTCCGGCAGTTCTTCGGTGCCCTGCCTTTCCGATCCTGTCAACAGGGTGATGCCGGCAAACAATCAGACCTGAAGACCAGGATTGAACCTTCCTGGACAGACCATGCCGCATTCAGGGTATAAAATAATGACCGTTTGAGCAAGATCATCAGGGCATATCGAGTCCCTGTAATATTGATTCTTTGCATCAGGGAACTTGAAGAGGTCTTTTTTCCCTGTAATTCAGCTAGCATGCAGACAACCCCGGAAAGAATCCGAGAAGGTTGTCTGCCTGCGCTCCTCCAGGACTTGCGATGCTCAGTTACGCAAGACCCTGCTGGTAGGCGGTCATCTCCGAAATATGAAAGATCTTCGTTTTCAGGCTGTGTTTCCGTATACCCCAGGCCAGTTGGATCATGCAGGCCGGACAGCTGGTAACGAGGATGTCCGCTTCGGTATTCTTGAGATTTTTCATCTTTCTGTCCAGCACCTTCTGGGACAGATCATAATGGGTCAGGGCGTATGATCCGGCACCGCCGCAACACCAGTCAGCCTCTGCCATTTCCCTGAATTCGACGTTGGGCAGCGCCTTGAGAAGTTCCCGCGGCGCCGACTTGATGCCCTGGCCGCGAATGGCATGGCAGGGATCGTGATAGGTGACCACCGCCGGCTTGTCGCCGGAGAAAACGGCTTTGACCGCCTCAGTGCCGCCTCCGGCATGAGAATCATGATAGCTCGAGACCGCTTCTGCAGAGCTGCCTTTACCGTCCCCGCCAAACTCGGAAGCATAGAGGAACTCTACGACATCCTTGATTAGCGGTGCCTGCTTGTCGGCACGGGCCTTATTCTGTGCGTCATCCTTGAACACCTTCGGATATTTTTTCAGAAAGGAGGCACAACTCGAGCAGTCCGTGACGATCACGTCCAGATCGGCTTCAGAAAATATCTTCATGTTTTTCTCGGCAAGCAGCTTGGTATTGCCGATATCGCCGTAAGACCATGGCGGCAGTCCGCAGCAGCAGTTGTCGAGCACGGTGACGGATTTGCCGATCTTTTTCAAAGACTCGAAAGTCGCCTTGCCCGATTCGACCTGGATGACATCCACCCCGCAGCCGACAAAATAGCCTATTTTAAGCTCTTTACCCTGGCCCGCATAGATGCCGGGCTTGATGGTCCCCCGGAAGGAGGAGGTCGGCATCCTTTCTACCATTCCCTCGGCCTTGGGCAGATCCCGGCCGAAAATCCGCAGCAGGCCAAGGGCGTTGGCAACCTTCGAAGCGCCGCTGTTCTTGCCCAGCGCCACCGCCTTGGCGGCAGCATGAAGTCGCTTGGGATAGGGCAGGAGATGCTCGAAGAGCAGACGATGGGCGGGTTTCTTGCCGACCTTGTCCAAGTATTCGGCCCGGGCATTCAAGACCAAGTCCGCTGTCGGCACGGACCCGAAGCAGTTGGTGGTGCAGGCACCACAACCGAGGCAGGTGAAAAGTGGATCTTCCATCTCCTCATTCCATTCTACCCGCTTTTCAATAATTCCCCGCAGCAGGGCCAGGCGTCCCCTGGCCACTCCGGATTCATGTCCCGTCGCCCGGAAAATCGGGCAGGCGACATGGCAGAAACCACACTTATTGCACTGGGCAATGGCATCGTAATTGGCTGACACAGTCATAATTTCTTTCCTCAACAATGATGGCGTCGTAAAAACATCGATCTACTGCGTCGTGAAGTTTTTCCCGGCACTCGACATACTATTTGTATGCCTTCGCACCTGAAAAATCCTCACTCCTTGTATACCTGCGTTTTTACTTAGCCATAGATGGATGAACTTTTACCCTATTGTCATATATAAAATTGGCGCTAACCCTCGTCTACATCCTGCCGGGCAGCGTGCCTGGCGAGAAGAGATTTTCCGGGTCGAGGGCCTTCTTGATAAGATGACTGAGCCGCCATTCCGGGCGGAAAGAGCCAAACATATCGTTTTCCCTGGCAAAACCTTCAGGGGCCTTGAGAAGCCGTCCATGTCCCTGACAGCGAACGAACAGGCCGTCAAGCTTCTGCCACTGCCCGGCCGTCAGTGAGTCCAGTCCGGCATAGAGTCTGCCGCCGGCCACGTCGAGCAGCAACTGGGATGAGGGAGCAATTTTGCCCATCTCCAGGATGAAGTCTGCACCGTTTTCGATAACGACATCGGCCTGCAGGACAAATGCTGACTGCCAGATATCACCAAACATCGAGCCAAGAGCCCCCTGAACCACCGGGTATTCCGACTGTTCATTATCCGAGAGCCCGTTTGATGTCATAAGCTCGCTGCAGCGCGCGACCTGACTGTCAACCACCATCTCGAGTCCTTCGAAGCCGACCATCAGCTTCCAGGTTTCACCGGCAGGTGCCATGGTGATGAAGGCTGCCATGAGGTTTGAGTTGACGATTCTCAGAGCTGCAGCAAAACAGGCTTCCATGGAACCGGCAGCCGCGCTCATCTTGCAGATCTGCGGCCGGGTGGCAGTCTTCCAGGTCGTTTCGGTGATAAAACCAAGGGTGCCGAGCGATCCGGTCAGCAGCCTGGTCATATCGTAGCCGGCGACGTTCTTGACCACTTTGCCGCCGGCGGCAACCATGCTGCCGGCACTGTCGATGTACTGGAGGCCGAGAAGCATATCGCGCGGGGCTCCGTAAAGCAGGCGCTCGGGTCCTACCGCCGCCATCGAGGCAATAGAGCCGATGGTAGCCTCCGCCTTGAAAAACGGGGGTCTGAGCGGCAGCCATTGATTGTTCTTCGCCAGTTTTTCCTGCAGGGCGGAGAGGGTGACACCGGAGCCGACGGTAATGAACTGGTTGTCCTGATCGTATTCGATGATGTCGGTCATCTGCAGGCTGTCAACCACCACCGCCGGGGCTGAGCCCAGATTGCCGATCCCGTTGAAGGTGCCGCTGCCGGAGAGCCTGACGGCCTTCTTTTCCGCCCGGGCTTTTTTGATCTGCTCCATGGCCCCGGCAACACCCGTGGCAGCTTCTCCGCCAAGCCTTTTCAGGATCGTGGGGCGGGATTCAGGCAGTTTATCCTGTCCTTCGGGCGGAAGCGGAATAATCTTCTCCGGGTTAAGCACGTTGTCCGGATCGAGGGCGAGCTTAATAGACTGCTGGGTGTTCAGATCGTTGCCGGAGAAAATCATGTGCATGGCATCACGTTTCTCGTGCCCGACGCCGTGCTCTCCGGAAATGGTGCCGCCAAACTCGGCACAGATCTCCATGATATCCCAGCCAGCCTTGTGCACCTGTTCGAGTTCCTTTGCGTTTCTTGAATCAAACATCAACAGCGGGTGCAGGTTGCCGTC
>JAHEMX010000220.1 GCA_024643445.1 Desulfobulbaceae bacterium
TCAAGGCACCTCTGGCAACCTTCGTGCGCTATGTCTGCCTCAATTCACGCCTGATGATGATCCCGCAGTCCCCGTTAAAAATCATCAAGGCGCCGCTCATCGGGTGGAAGGACAAACTCATGGTACTCGGCGAGCTGTTCAAAAAACCGCTGGCCGGTGAACCGACGGTTGCCAAATGGGCCGACTACCGCTTCGGCAAAGCCCTGCTCCCCTATGTCGATGCCGTGTTCACCGGCACCTACGCAGGAGATTACAACGAACTGAAGATCGATGCCGTCATGCCGGGCGTCCGGGCGCTTGAAAAAGAGTATGGTTCAGTCATCCGCGGGCTGGTCGCCAAGGGTTGGGCGGCCAGGAAAATGAAGAAATCGGGAGAAAAACTCGTTATGCCGTCCATGACCAGTTTCCCCGAGGGCATGCAGCGTCTTCCCGAGAAACTCACCTCATTGCTGGGGGCGGAGGAGCTTTTGCTCAGCAGTCCGGCACTGCATATTCACCGGGATGAACGCGGCTGGCATGTTGAAACAGCCGGCGAGCGGTATGTCGCAAACAATCTGGTCCTGGCACTGCCGGTTAACCAGGCTCTCAAACTGCTCGCCGGAGTGGATGCCAGCATGCCCTGCCGACAGATACCCGAGGCCTGGATGGCCACGGTAGTCTTCGGTTTCAAAGGAGCAGCCCTGCCTCCAGGATTTGGATTCCTGACTCCCGAGACGGAAAAGCGTTTCACGCTTGGCACCCTGTTTACCTCAAACATGTTCCCGAACCGCTCGCCGGAAGGCCATATTGTCATGGAAACGCTCGTCGGCGGCAGGCGGCATCCGGAGCGGCTCGATGATGACGACGAGACCTTGACCAAAAAGGCCCTGGCCGATATCAGGGAACTGCTCGATCTCCCGGATGAACCCAGCTATACCAGGGTTTTACGGCCGCAGGGAGGCATTCCCCAGCTCGGGAAAGGGTATACCGATCTTCTCGCCTGGCGAAATGGACTCGTCCACCACCTCAAGGGGCTTTACATTTGCGGGTTTGGCTGGGAAGGAATCGGCCTCAACGATATGATAAAGACAGCCACTTCCGCCGCTCGCAAGCTCACCGCCGGAGTTCCCCAGTTTCAGGAGGAGGCGGAGGCAAAGAAGGTTTATTTCTAGGGAAAAATGAGTACCGCCGCCGTGCCTGCGCCATCAGGCCGGTGCATCAAGCTACGCAACGCGGCAGTCAGATCAGAGCTGGCGCACTTTATTGCTGAGGAGATCGAGCTGGGCGGAAACTGAATTGTCCCGCCGGATCAGTTCGCTGACCACTTTAATCGAATGCATCACGGTTGAATGGTCCCGATTCAACGCCAGGCCGATATCCGCCAGCGTCTCTTCCGTATGTTTCCGGCTCAGGTACATGGCTACCTGGCGGGGAAAAGCGACCGTCTTTTTACGTGACCGGGACTGCATCTCATCGAGTGTCACCTTGAACTGCCGGCCAACCAGTTCACAGATGGCATGAGCATTCAGTGCCCGGGGCGTGCCCACCAGAAAGGTTACCACCTCTTCGACGAGCTTTTCATCTATTCTCCCGTTTTTCAAAGCGGCCCTCGCTTTGATGGCGATAATGGCCGATTCTATGCGCCGGACATCTCCCTTTACCTGTTGAGCAAGATAGTCGACATACTCGTCCGGCAGAGAAAGCTGCTGCTGTTCTGCCTTTCGTCTGATAATCCGGGCTCTTGTTGCCAGATCCGGCATCTGAATGGAGGTGATAAGGCCGGATGCCATCCGTGAACGGATGTCATCATCTATCCCTGAAAGATCACGGGGGCACTTGTTTGCTGTCATCACCACCCGCTTGCCTGACTTGATCAATGCGTCAAGTACTTCATTGAGCTCCTGCTGGGTCTTTTTCTTACCAACCAGGTTCTGTACGTCTTCAACGAGAAGAATGTCGCATCTCTGATGATACTTCTGCTTGAAGTCATTCATACCATTCGCCTGGATACTCTGGACCATCTCTGAAGAAAACTGCTGCGCAGTCAGATAATGCAGGCGTGTCATCGGAGAGTCATTAAATATCTTATGGGCGATGGCATGGGTCAAATGGGTTTTGCCCAGCCCGGTGGAACTGTTGATGTAGAGACAGGGACCGATGGTATCATCAAGGCTGGACAGGGAGCGACAGGCTGACTGGGCGAGGATATTGCTTTCTCCCACCATGAAGTCGTCAAAGGTGTAACGGGGATGCAGCGAACGGGCCGATGAATTATTCCGCGGCAGCGAGGGTAATCGAAGTTGCGTGGACGACGACCGGGGCCGGACGAAACGACAGGCTTCATTGATACTGACCTGGGTGATCTCCTCGTTAACCTCAGTCACTTTCTCGATTATCAGGGGTAAAAAATTCTGGGTTACGTAAGCACCGAAGTAGCGATCAGGACAAGCAAGAGAAAGACTCGTTCCATTTTCCTGCTGCGCCTCAAGGGGTTCGATCCACAGACTGTAGATATTCTCCGAAAGAACCTCCTGCAACCTTTCTTTAGCTCTCTTCCAAATCATCATAATCCAATTAAACAGAACAGGTTGATTATGAACCATTTCAGACAGTCTGGCCCAAAAAACAGACCATAGATCCTCTGGCCGTGCCAACAGTAATCACAAAGGGTACAAACATAAAACAGGAACTGACGGTAGATTCTCTTCTCTCCAGAGAGAAAATCAGGGGACGTAAATCATGAATGGAGATAGACCTTATTTTTCTCTTTTGGTCAAAGACGATCTACAGAGATTTTTCCATTAGGCTGAACGGTTATAGAAGCTGCTTGGCAAGTGCCGGAAATGGCGGATTCGCACCGGCAGCCTCGCTGTCATTGTTGTCCAAAGAGGATTTCCGCTGAACACCGATTTTCAACGTTATCCTAACATTTTAGTGATGAGAAGCAGAAGTTATCAACAATTAAATGAAAATATATAATACGATTTATCTAAAAATATCTCGATTTATCTAAAATTTAATCAATATATCGTTAATAAAAAACCATGATTCTTGTAATATGAGGCGGTTCAGCCGAAGAGGGATGTTATTTTTTTTTAAAAAAAATTTGGTGCAATTCTGAGACCACTTCCTCTCAGGCCCGAGCGACCGTAACGATATCGACCAGCTCAGCTCCGGCTTTTTTCAATGTTTGCGCGCACTCGGTAACGGTAGTTCCGGTTGTGTAGACATCATCGACCAGAATAATCCTGCGGCCGCGCAACGGAATTGACGGATCTGCGGCGAAGGCTCCGCGAAGATTCTTCCGTCGCGCGGCCCCATCGAGATCTGTTTGAGCAATGGTATTTTTCAGCCGGACAAGAGCTGCTGGCGTAATTTTCAGCCGTTCTGCAGGGAACAGCAAACGTGCCAGTACCAATGCCTGATTCAGGCCCCGTTTTCGCAATCGGGAGGGATGCAGCGGCACGGGAACAATCAGGTCATATTCCTGTTTAGCCCTTATCTCACCCCTGCGGGCAATAAGCTTGACAAGTGTTGCTGCTGCGCCGGTGTCACCGTGGAATTTGAGACGATGCAGCAGGGTCCGTGCCGGGGGCTTAAAGTGAACAAACGAGCGGGCACGAGCAAAAGGGGGAGGCAGTTTCAGGCAGGCAGTGCAGAAGTGGTCTTCATGACCGACCCGGTCCAATTCCTTGCCGCAGCGCGGGCACAAAGGCGACTTGATAAAGGTAAGCTCGCTCAGGCAACTCCGGCAGAGCATGATTTCCGCTCCGGCTCGAACCGTATCTCCGCAGGCATGGCAACGCGGCGGATAGAGTATATCCAGCATTGCCGCAATCATCTTCTGCCTGCCAGTCATCATAATCTTTTTCCTGCCCTCACGAGTCGGTGCCATATCGGCCAGACAAATATATCATCTTTGGCATATTTTGAGCTCTTTGCATTTTTTTATAAACATGGCATAATGGACAGAATTTTTACCGCCTTGCTCTTTATTGTTCGAATAGCAATTTGAAATCAATAACAAAACATAAGGGTATTTTGAATAATCAGGTTATTCTTGCGAGGTCAAGGATTGCGAAAAATTTTACCGCAAGTATATAAATGATATTCTGAGGATAAAATTTCGAGCATGACCAAGAGATCGGGCGAAAAGGCAATTATTCAAGGTAGCCATACATCGAACCGTGTCATTAAGGCCTATCAACCAACGGAACAATCCATGAACACATCAAGGAATACTCTTCGCCCAGCGCACCTGTGGCACGCGGCTATGATGAGCACTCTTTTTTTTCTCATCTGCCTCAGTTTTGCTGCTGCGCGGCCGGCCTTGGCTGCTCAGCAGAAAACCGCCTATCTGCCACTGCAGATAATTGCTCCACAGATCGACGCAGCGTTTGCCAATCAGATTGACAACGCCTATCGCACGGCCCTGGCGGAAAATGATCTGGTGATGGTTCCCCGGGAGACGGCCAAAACGATAGTGGATTACAAGCAGTGGCCGCCCGATGTCAAGACACTGGCAGCGGTGGCTGAAAAAACGGGATACGACAGTATAGCCGCCGGCTCTTTTACGGTGATAGGCGAGCAGATCAGTGTTGATGTCAAGGTATACGACATCCTCGCACCGGATAAACCAAAATATTTTTTCCAGGACGCACCTTCGATCACTTCCTATGACACCGTTATCAGTGGTGTAATCAAACAAATTGTCGCCTTCTCCCAGCGGGATCAATTTATTGCCTCAATCAAACCCGAGGGCAACAAGCGAATTGACTCTGGCGCCATTCTTAGAAAAATTGCCACGAAAGCCGGTGACCCCTACTCTCCCAGCGGACTCCGTGAGGATTTGAAGGCAATCTATAAAATGGGCTATTTCGACGATGTGCAGATAGACCTCGTCGATGGTGAAGGCGGTAAAGAGATCACCTTCCGGGTCACCGAAAAACCGACAATCAGCTCCATTACCTATGCGGGCCTTGATGAACTCTCGGAAAAAGACGTGTCTGAAGCCACCACCCTCAAGGAAAACAGTATTTTAAATCCGGTCCGTGTAAATGGTGCCGCTGAAGCTATCAGGGCGCTCTACAAGTCAAAGGGTTACTACAATACCACGGTCACCCCCACCATCAGTTACCCGACCCCGGACAGCGCAGCGGTGCGCTTTGTCATCGACGAGGGGAAAAAGATATATATCAAGAAAATCACCTTTGAGGGCAACAAAACCTTTGACAGCGGTGATCTCGAGGATGTTATCGAGACGACCACAAAAGGCTGGCTCTCATGGCTGACTGAATCCGGGCTGATCAATCTGGATCTCGTCAATCAGGATGCGGCTCGGATCGTTGCCTTCTATAACAATAACGGGTTTCTCGAAGCGCATGTCGGCGCACCGGTCGTCACCCAGGACGCGGAATGGCTCTATGTCAAGTTTATCGTGGAAGAGGGTCCCCGTTTCAAAGTCGGTACCGTTGATATCACGGGTGATCTTATCGCCGACAAAGAAGTGTTTATCAAGATGCTCACCTTCAGAAGCGAAGAATATCTGAGTCGGAAAACGCTTCGTGAAGATATTCTAAAAGTAACCGATTACTACTCCGAGCAGGGCTATGCCTTTGCCGAAATCCGCCCCGACCTGAATAAATCGGCTTCAGGCTCGCGAGTGGATGTCATGCTCAAGGTTTCCAAGGGCGATCTGGTCTACATCAACCGGCTTGGCATACG
Source organism: Desulfobulbaceae bacterium (assembly GCA_024643445.1). Classification (GTDB taxonomy): domain Bacteria; phylum Desulfobacterota; class Desulfobulbia; order Desulfobulbales; family Desulfocapsaceae; genus Ww85. The sequence goes on from JAHEMX010000220.1 coordinate 5,704, forward strand.
CGGTAACACGCGAACCCGCGACAATGTAATCCGTCGTGAACTCCTGATTGCAGAAGGCGGGCTCTTCGATGCAAAAGCATTACGGGATAGCTCGCAAAAGCTGCAACGCCTCGATTTTTTCGAAGAGGTGGACATAGCGCCGGAACCGGCGCTTGATCCCTCCAAAATGAACGTCACCGTCAATGTGAAGGAGAAAAGTACTGGACAGTTCAGCGTCGGTGCCGGGTATTCCTCCGTTGACAAGCTCATTCTGATGGGTGAGATTTCAGAGAACAACTTTCTCGGCATGGGTCATCGTCTCGCCCTCAGCGGCAATATCGGCGGTAAAAGCTCCCGTTTCAATCTGGGATGGACCAATCCACGCCTCAACGACACCAATCTCTCCGTCGGCGCGGACCTGTTCAACTGGGAACGGGAATATGATGATTACACCAGGAATTCCAAGGGTGGTGCGTTGCGCTTCGGCCACCCCTTCTGGGAACAATGGCGGATGTACGAGACCTATAGCTATACAGACACACAGCTCAGCGACGTCTCAGAGAATGCTTCCTACATCATCAGGGAATCACAGGATGTGCCGATTACCAGTGCTTTTACGCTTGCTTTTATTCGTGACACCCGCGACAAACTCTACGGCGCAACCACCGGTTCCAGGAACTCGATCAGTGTGAAATACGCCGGCGGGATACTGGGCGGCGATTCACAGTTCACCAAAGCGGAAGGCACCTCCGCCTGGTATTTCCCTCTGC
>JAHEMX010000221.1 GCA_024643445.1 Desulfobulbaceae bacterium
CTGATGACGGCGTCATGGACCAGACCAGGGAGGCGATTAACCATGCGCAGGCGGCCGGCGTACCTATCCTGGTGGCGGTCAACAAGATAGACAAGGAAAATGCCGATCCGGACCGGGTTAAACGCGAGCTTGCCGAACTCGATCTCAGTCCCGAGGAGTGGGGCGGGCAGACCATCTATTGCCACACCTCAGCCAAGAAGAATATCGGCATTGATGAGCTGCTGGAAAACATCCAGCTTATGGCCGAGATTCTTGAACTGAAGGCGGATGCTTCCCGAAAGGCCAAGGGGCGCGTGGTCGAGGCCCAGCTGGACAAGGGGCGTGGTCCTGTTGCCACCGTACTGGTTCAGGAAGGAACCCTGAACCATGGAGACAGTTTCGTGGTTGGCCAGTTCAGTGGAAAGGTTCGGGCGCTTCGCGACGACAAGGGCCGGGAAATAAAGAATGCCGGGCCGTCGATTCCTGTCGAAGTGCAGGGCTTGACCGGTGTACCGCAGGCGGGTGATGAGTTTATCGTCGTCAGCGATGACAAGATGGCCAAGAACGTCAGTCAGGTGCGATCCATGAAGGCCCGCGAGTCCGAACTTGCCGCGGGGAGCAAGATATCGCTGGACAAACTCTTTGAAAAAATGGGAGAAGGGGAGGTCCTCGAACTTCGGGTGATCATCAGGGCCGATGTCCAGGGAACCCTGGAAGCCTTTGCCGGCGCCGCCGAAGAATTGTCAACCAGTGCCATCAAGGTTCGGGTCCTGCATGAAGGGACCGGTACGATCACCGAGTCCGATATCCTTCTCGCCTCGGCCTCCGATGCGATCATTATCGGCTTTAATGTCAGGCCTTCAGCCAAGGTCAAAGGACTGGCAGAACGGGAAAGCGTGGATCTGCGCTCCTACGATGTCATTTACCACGCACTCGATGATATCAAAAACGCCATGGTCGGCATGCTTGCGCCGACTTTTGTCGAAGAGGTGATCGGCAGCGCAGAGGTCCGGGAAACATTTACGGTCCCGAAAATAGGCCGGATTGCCGGATGTTTTGTCACCGATGGTGCCATCAAGAGAAATGCCAGGGTTCGCGTGGTGCGGGACGGTGTGGTCGTTTATACCGGCAAAATCGCCTCCCTGAAGCGTTTTAAGGATGACGCAAGAGAGGTGGTTGCCGGTTACGAGTGCGGTATGGGAGTAGAGAACTACAACGATATAAAAGTCGGCGATAATCTCGAGGCCTTTGTCATGAAGGAAATTGAGGCGACGCTGTAAAAGCGGGAACGACGATGGCGGCAGAATGGCATCCGAAACAGGACCTGGAGGCGATTGGCGGCGGCAAGCCCCGGTTGCCGAAGCGGGCGGATCGCGTCGCAGATGCGGTCAGGAACGAGTTGTCGGTTCTGCTCCTGCAGCGTATCCGTGATCCCCGGCTCAGGGATGTCAGCATCAGCCGGGTCGAAATTAGCGACGACCTGCGGCATGCCAAGATCTTTTATACGGCACTGGGCGACGCCAGGCTGAGGGGGAGTATACAGAGCGGCCTGGAAAAGGCGGCCGGGTTCATGCGCTCCCATCTTGCCAAAACGCTTAATCTAAGATTTACGCCGGATCTTCGTTTCTGGTATGATGAGAAAGCGGACAAGGTGCAGGAAATCGAAAATTTGCTGAATGACCTCGCCAGACAAAGAGATGATCGAGCGAAACGTTCCTGAGGAAATTCTTAATGTTATCAGGCGGAAAGACAATTTCGTTCTGCTGACCCATATCCATCCGGACGGGGATGCCATCGGTTCGCTGCTCGCTCTGACGGACGTTCTTGAGCAGATGGGAAAACGGGTTTTTGCCTATTTCGATGAACCGGTATCTCATCTCTATGATTTCATGCCGGGTTCTGACCGCGTAAACACCAATCTTGGCGATCTGCGCCAGTTTCTTGACGAGGCCGGGGCCGATGTCGGCGCCATTGCCCTTGACTGCGGAGAAGCCGACCGGCTTGGCGACCAGAAGAACCAGCTTCTGAACATCCATCCCTTTCTGGCCATTGATCACCATCTTTCCCACCGGACCTACGGCAAGCTGCGCTGGGTCGACCCGACCCGCAGCTCCACCGGTGAAATGGTCTATGAAATCTGCACCGCTCTTGACATAACACCTTCCTATCATTGTGCCTTTAATCTGTTTGTGGCGATCGCCACCGATACCGGTTCTTTCAGGTATTCATGCACCAGCGTAAGGACGCTGGAAATCGCCGCCAGCCTGGTCGCTCTCGGCGTACACCCGGAGGAGGTAGCCGGCCATATCTACGACAACTATACTCCAGCGCGCCTGCAACTGATGCAGCTGGTCCTGGGGACGCTCGAGCTCTGTGCCGATGACAAGATCGCCTTTATCCATGTCACCCGGGAAATGTTCGATAAGACCGGTGCGGCAGCGCAGGATGTTGAAAGCTTTATTGATTATCCCCGCTCTATCAAGACGGTGCAGGTGGCGGTCTTTTTGAAAGAAGGAAGGGGTGATCAGCTGTCCGTAAGCCTGCGGGCAAAAGGCGGATGTGATGTCGCGGCGATTGCCAAATCGTATGGCGGCGGGGGACACCGTAACGCCGCCGGATGCCGTTTCTTCGGCAAATCCCTGGAAACGGTCCGTGAGATCATGTGCCGGGAACTCGAGGTTGTGCTCGGCTTCTCCCGGCGGCATGATCGATAACCGGCAGAGCTTGAACGTAAACCCGGTACTATGACTGAAGCGTTTGAAGCTGGTGTGCTGCTGGTTGACAAACCGGCCGGCAAGACATCCTTTGCCATGGTAAAGGTGCTGCGCCGGCTTACCGGTATCAGGAAAATCGGTCATGCCGGAACGCTCGACCCTTTTGCGACCGGCCTGCTGGTTGTCTGCCTGGGGCGATCGGCAACCCGGATGATAGCGGACTTCATGGATGGCGAAAAGGAATATCTGGCCACCCTGGAACTGGGCCGCGTGTCAACGACCCAGGACCCTGAAGGCGAAATCAGCAGCGGAGCTGAGCCGCCCGATTATCCTGCCGAGGTCATTGAGGCGGTTCTCGAGCGTTTCCGGGGTTCGATCATGCAGCAGCCGCCGGCCTTTTCCGCACTCAAGCACAAGGGGCGGCCGCTCTACCACTACGCCCGTCAGGGCATCAGCATAGAAAAGAACCCGCGAGAAGTCGTCATTCATCAACTGGAATGGCTTGACAGCAGGAGTGTCGTTGATAGTGCGCTGCCGGAAATGCGTCTGCGCGTGCGCTGCGGTAAAGGCACCTACATCAGGGCTCTTGCCGAGGATATCGGGCAGGCGCTCGGTTGCGGCGCCTATCTCACCGCGCTGCGCAGGACCGGGAGCGGTTGTTTTTCCGTCACGGACAGTCTCCCCGGTATGGAACTGTACAACGACGGTGCGGCCGCTGTTGTGCAGAGCAGGTTGCTAGGTGTAGAAAATGTACGGAAACTCTTGCAAAAAGATAACGGAATGGATAATATGGCGTGTTCGAGTTGAAAGTTGCTGTTTTATTCCGGGCCGCGCGGCGTGAAATTCTTGTTTTATTTGCCAGTGGTCGTTAGAGTGCATACATATTGCAAATGACATTTTGAAAGATACAGGAGGTTGGCAGTGGCACAGTCGGCAGTAAGAAAAAACGAGATAATTGAAAAGTACAAGATCCATCCCTCAGATACCGGATCTTCTGAAGTCCAGATAGCTCTTTTGACGGACAGAATCCAGTACCTGACAGAGCATTTCAAGACGCACATGAAAGATCATCATTCCCGTCAGGGATTGCTGAAACTTGTTGGTCAGAGGCGCAGCCTGCTTGACTATCTTAAAAATAAAGACATCAACAAGTACCGGGCGTTAATCCAGGATCTGGGTATTCGTAAATAATCTTGCCTGACAGTCTATGATGTCTCTCGTTACGAAAGAGCGGCGCATGATCTGGCGGCCGCGTCTTGCTGTAGCGAAGAGACAGACTCCTTCAATCCGGACACCAACCGGGATCTTGTATCCCGCCACTGGTTGTCCGGATCCGCTCTTCCCTCCTACAGATGTTGATAAGTTTTTGAAGCAGACTGTTCCGCAATAGGGTGGAACAGATGAAACGTATCGTGAATCTTTGCGACGTTAATTATCAGAAAATAATGGCCGGTGGATAATCCGGTCAGAGATGAATCAGACCCCCAAAATGGTCTGAATCCTGGAGAAATTATGTACAACACAGTTGAAGCCACACTCGGAGCGCACACCATTTCCATCGAGACCGGAAAGCTTGCCAAGCAGGCATCCGGATCAGTCGTCGTACGTTGTGGCGAAACGGTAGTTCTTGTAACCGCTGTCGGTGACAAGGTAAACAAGCCTGAACTCGGTTTTTTACCGTTAACCATTGAATATCAGGAAAAAATGGCCTCTGTCGGCCGGATTCCCGGTAACTATTTCAGACGTGAAATCGGCAGGCCGAGCGATCAGGAAGTCCTGACCTGCCGGATTATCGACCGCCCCATGCGTCCACTGTTTGCTGCCGGCTATTTCGCCGAAACCCAAGTTATTGCCTCGGTGTTGTCAGCGGACCTTGAAAATCAACCCGACATGCTGGCGCTGACTGGTGCCAGTTGTGCCCTGATGCTTTCCGATATCCCTTTTGCCGGGCCGGTGGCCGGCGGCCGGGTTGGATGCATTGACGGCAAATATGTCATGAACCCGACAGTATCCGAGCTGAAACTCTCATCCATGGATATTGTCGTTGCCTGTACGGAAAAAGCAGTGGTTATGGTTGAGGGGAGCGCCGACACCAAAAGCGAGGACGAGGTCCTCGATGCCATTTTCTTCGCCTTTACCGAGCTGCAGTCGCTGATTGTGTTGCAGAAAACCCTGCAGGCCAGCAATGGTAAAGAAAAAAGAGTAGTTGAAGCCCCGAAGATGGATGAAGAACTCTATCAGCGTGTCATGGAAAGCGCGGCAGCCCAGATGGGAAACATTATTTCCACCTCGGACAAGCTCGAACGCGCCGGAAAATACGATGAGCTGAAAACGACCGTCGTCGAAGCGCTCGATGCGGACGGTGAGCGGGCCGAAGAAATCAAGGAACTGCTGTCAAAATTTCGTAAAAAAGCGATGCGCACCAAAATTGTCAACGACCTGGTGAGAATAGACGGAAGGTCCGTTGACGAGGTTCGCCCCATCAGCTGCGAGGCCGGCTATCTTCCGAGAACCCATGGTTCCGCCCTGTTCACCCGCGGCGAAACCCAGGCCCTGGTCTCGGCGACGCTGGGCAGCGAACGTGACCAGCAGCGTATTGAAACCCTGGGCGGTGAGGAAAACAGGCGTTTCATGCTGCATTACAATTTTCCTCCCTTCTGTGTCGGTGAGGTCCGCCGCCTGAGCGGCCCATCCCGGCGGGATATCGGTCACGGGAACCTGGCGCGTCGCGGCATGGAGGCAGTTCTGCCCGCTGAAGCCGATTTTCCTTATTCAATCAGGCTGGTATCAGAAGTGCTCGAGTCAAACGGATCGTCATCCATGGCGACCGTATGCGGCGGCAGCATGGCCCTGATGGACGCCGGCGTGCCGATCTCCAAACCGGTTTCTGGCATTGCCATGGGGCTGATAAAAGAGGACGACAAGGTTGTTATCCTTTCCGATATACTTGGCGACGAGGACCATCTCGGCGATATGGATTTCAAGGTTGTCGGTACGGCTGACGGTATTACCTCCCTGCAGATGGATATCAAGATAGACGGTGTCGATCGTGAGATCATGGGCAGGGCGCTGGCACAGGCCAAAAAGGGGAGAATTCATATCCTTGGCGAAATGGAAAAGGGCATCAGCACGGTTCGTACGGAGATGTCCGAATATGCGCCCAAGTACGTGGCGCACCAGATCAACCCCGACAAGATCAGGGATATCATCGGCCCCGGCGGAAAGATTATCAAGGAACTGTCGGCCGAATATGATGCCAAGATCGAAGTCGACGACAGCGGACTGGTCAAGGTATTTACCTCCAACGGCATGAATCTCGACAAACTGCTGAACCGCATCAAGGCTATCACCGCGGAGCCTGAAGTAGGCGCTGTCTACAAGGGTGTCGTAAAAACCATCAAGGACTTCGGGGCCTTTGTTGAAATCATGCCCGGTACCGACGGTCTTGTCCATATATCGGAACTGGCAAAAGAGCGGGTCAACAAGGTTACCGATGTCGTCTCCGAAGGCGACGAACTGGAAGTCAAGGTTCTTGAGATTGACAACCGCGGTCGTATCCGTCTGAGTCGTAAAGTGTTATTGTAATTCCAAGCGTAGTTTCGAGCTCGTATCCGGGCCGGTTGTCGATGACAGCCGGCCCGGATGCGTTGGAGCAGGGAAAATGGAGACGCGTGAATCAACGTCCTTGGCCGTCAGTTTCAGCTGGCTTGATCCCGAACAGAGCCGTGATATCCCCTTGCCGGGCTA
>JAHEMX010000222.1 GCA_024643445.1 Desulfobulbaceae bacterium
GAGACGGGCATGCCGGCTCGTGCAATTCTGGCAATTTCCATGATTGGGGCATTCCAGATTCGGGCAGGGACATAGTTCTTTCATGTTACTCGTTTCCTCGCAGCTGTTTTTTTTTTGCTTCTAACGCCTCCGCTAACCTGCTGCACCTGGCCAAAGTGCCTTGGTACACGTCGCCGGAATTCTTGCAGCCTGGTTGACCCATTACTTCACTTTCAGGCTCAATTATGTCTCCGTCGAATCATTCCACATTTTCAGAGCAAAGAGCGCACTGATACTAGGGACAAGAATTTCAATCCGGGCCTCTGTCCATGAAGGTGAACCGGGGCTTTTGACTCCGACAAAATGAACATCCGTTTCACAACCTGTCTCGACCGACTCGGGCGGAACCATAGTGCTGAGGGATTCCCCGTTAACCTTTCACTATAGTCTTCGCTCTTTGTCAAGATAATGCGCGAAGCGGTCGCGTTGAAATCCCGGGTCTGAACCCAGCCTGCCTTGATCACCCTCAGGCGTGAAGAGACAGCCCCCTGAAGTTGATAACATACGATCCGCCGCTGTTGGTTTGAACGGTCTCCGAGCAATAGTCCTTGTCCCACACGAGCTGATGTCCGGACCATCCCCACCCCAAGTAACAGGCCGAAACCGCCACACCGCTCACGGAGGCACCGGATTCATCCAAAACCCTGCCCGTTATGGTAATGGGTTCATCGCTGCATCCGCTGCCAGCCGACAGGAACAGGATCGCACAGGCAATCTTAATAAAGGCGGCAAGGTCTGTGCGGTTTCCGTTGATCATTCGGGTCACTTTTGCAGTTGGCAGCGTGGCAGCGAATAAACCAGGAGCCTAGGTGCCCGGTAAAACGGCCTGTTCTGTGCCGGCTCGTCTGATACAGCGCTACCGGGTAGTTTCGAATGCATCCCATGCAACGATTTACTGAGCGTTACAAGGGAAACGAAAAAAAAACAGGCGCAGGTACGACGTCCTTTGTTCGGCATGGATTGCACGCGGCCAGCACCACGCCAAATGTTGCAAAGCCCAGAAGACCAAACATCCACTGAGGGTCGGGGTAGACGTAACACACGACCCTTATGCCGCTTCCCCACAGGAAAAGAAAAAAGCGGTCAAGAATAACATTACCCATTCACTCAGACGGTTTTCCCTTGCAAATAAACCATACATAACGGGCAGGATCTTCTTGAAGAGAACAAACAGCCCGACCATGAGCAGCAGTGTTCCGGCAACAAAACAATCCAGGGAGAAAGCCCCAGTCCCCGGTTGAGATGATAGACATCGCCGCTGGAGGCAAAAGCGCGCATCAGGATATAGGCGATCAGTTCCATATAATTAGCTGCAACGAACCAGTAGAGGGTATGAAAACCCCATCGCCGATCGGACGCATCGCGCTCCGGGGGCATCGCCTTGTTATGCGTTTTTCAAGAATGCAATGGCTGAATCCTGCTCATCGCTTGAGAAACACTTCATTTCAATGCTCTTAAATATCCTGTCTTCGATGCTTACGATCTTTTCCAACCATTTTTTGTCGGTTACGACCGCTATTTTACTGATATTCGACATTCCAACGTCATGTAAATATTTAAATTCTTCAACTAATGCGGCAATTTCGATACCTTTGAACGATTCGATTACCTCAAGAATAACAATAGTAGTGTGTTGCTTAATCTTTTGCTTTGCCTCAGAGAGAATCTTGGCCATATCACTTTCAGTAATCTTTCCCGAAATGCGAAAAGCAACACCATTATCAATGCCAATTTCCATCATTTCCAACATACCAATCTCCTTTGATTGTCTTTTTGTGCAAAATGTTGAAATCACCGGCGAGCCTCTCGATTCCGTGTTGAGCGTCGAGCGTTCGGTTGGCCGTTTTATATTTTATATTGCATATAGAGCACATCAAAAGGCAGATGCTCGAATTTTTGGATGACCCCTGTTTGGAACCCCAATTTCAGATACCATTCTTTTAACCGCGTATGTTCTGCAATTATGCCGATACTCACCAATGTAACCCTCTTTTTCTTTGAGTAACCGAGGATATGATTGACAAGTCTTGTACCGATGCCTTTACGTCTATGTTCCGGTAAAACCGAAAGACGATTTAAATAAGCCGTGTTTTCATCAGGCTGCTCGAATGCAACGCACCCTTTAGCCAACCCGTCTTCAGTAAACAGAAAATATTCCTGGCCTCTTTCCAGCTCTGAAAGTATCCAATCCGCTTTGCAGAAAGACGGATGCTTTGGAGCATTCCGGCTGTTTAAGCCAAACAGGACAGCAACATCTTTGTTGCTTTCACGCACGAGTGAGGCAAGAAGGTCGGCATCTTTCTTTTGGGTAGTTACTATATTCGCGTTAATCATTTGATATGATGAATATATTGTTCTTTCAACATGGCGTTCACTGGCCCTCGCTGTTGCAGGCACAGTTGAACAGTTGGTTAGATATATATTGTTTTCCTCTATTTACAGCTCTTACTGAATTGATAAATTTTTCCCCTTCGGCTTTGCTTTCCGGTGGCAAATGACCAGAGCTATTTCCACTTGAGTAGCGTACTTCAATTAGTTTGTTGTTTGACTGAGGGTGAATGCAAATAAGTAAATTACTGGATCAGCACCAGACCCGCCAGATTTGCCACGGGAATATCTTCCGGCTTGGCGTCACTGCCGTAGGGATAGATCTCCCAGCCGGAAGAAACAATCAACCGGTAAACGTCCAGGCCGACTGCCTCCATGGAAGGCCGGGCCTTAAGCGGGAAACGGCACGCTTCACCCTTCAGTAGCCGGCAGCCTTGCTTGGGGTCGCAAAGAGAGGAATAGCAGCTACCCGCGCCGAAACCCACAGCCAGGTAATGTCCGTCATAAAAGGCCGCTGACTCCAATTTGCTTACAATCTCCAGGATGCTTCTGAAGGTTGCCATACGCTCTTTGTCGCTGCGATTGAGTTTGAGCAAGGCCGAACTCACCCGGCGCACAAAGAGTACGCCGAAGCTATAGCCTTTCATCAATTGTCTGATTTCATCGGGTTTAGGCGCATGGGGCGGGCATTGACCGCAGTTATTGTAGGCGTAGCATTGAGGCACCCGGCATTTGAAGGAAACCGCATCTTCCACCGGTATTTCTGAAGCGGCAACCACCCGTGCTTCATCGGCCCCGAGTTCTTTAGCATAGTGACAATACCGCTCAAGATCCTGGGGTAAATTTGCTTGATTCCGGTCGCCGGTTATTTTTGAAATTGGCATAAATATCTTCTTCCCCTCCTAATAATTCAGCGCGAACTGTCAGGTCACAAACCTATAGCAGACCAGGTTCACATTTAAACACATTTTATCCTTCGAAATCAAAAGAGGGAAGATAGTCAGATAGCTGTCGGTAAACGCTACAAAATGGACATTACAACCACGGTAACCGTGGCGGCCAGGGTATAGTCGTATAAATTCTCAATGAGTCGAATTGACACTGTACAGTGTGTGCATAGATAGTATGTCTATTGATTGGACCGAAGATTTGGAATCGCCAAGCAATAAACTTTTAGCCGGGATGACCTATGCGAAATAAAACGTGGCTCTTTTTGACCCTTATCATGTGCTTGTCATTTTATCATGCAGCGATGGCGGCCCAAGTTGTGAACCTGGAAGCAGCAGAAGGGTATCACCAATTTCCGTATTTCAACCAGCCGACACCCGTCTGGGAATATAACGGCCAGACACCTGGACCGGTAATTCGAGCTAAGGTTGGAACCGAACTTCACATCAACCTGTATAACAAGTTACAGGAACCCACGACCATTCACTGGCACGGATTGAGGATAGATAATTCAATGGATGGCGTGCCGGGTGTAACACAGGAAGCGGTGCAACCGGGTGAAAACTTCCTCTATCGCCTGATACTGGAGGAAGCGGGGACCTATTGGTATCACCCCCACTTCAACAACAGTGAGCAGATAGAGCGAGGCCTCAAGGGTATCTTGATAGTAGAAGAGAAAGAAACATTGCCCTGGTCGCAGGAGCTTATTTTGTTTCTGGATGATTGGCGGTTAGTTGAAGACGGCACCATTTATTCCAAGTTCAATACACCTCATGATCTCATGCATGATGGTCGTTGGGGAAACGCTGTCACGGTGAATGGGGAGGTCAGGCCTGAATTTCTCGTGCGTCCCGGCGAGCGGGTCCGGTTTCGTTTGATAAACGGTGCCAATGCCCGAGTTTTTTCACCAAACCTGGAAGGGCTCTCCGCGCATGTTATTGCCGTTGATGGTAGACCGGTCACCACAATCTTTGAACTTCAGAACTTCCCGTTTTCACCAGGAAATAGACTCGATCTTGACATAACCATTCCCGCCGATGCTGGGGGCAAATCGTTCACTCTTCTGGACAGCTTTCCGAGGGAGAGTTATCCGCTTGCCATCATCAAAGTTGCCAATGTACCCCCAATAGAAACGCCAACGTTTCAGCCTGATATTGCCAAACAGTTTCTCCCTGCCGATCTATTCAATAAGGTTGCCGTCAGTAAAACCTGGGACCTCAATGCCTTCCGGGGTGGAAAGCTCGGTATTGGCTGGGGCATGAATAGGCGACTGTGGCCCGAATCAGACAAAGCAGATTTCCAGCTTGGAGTACCGCAGAAGATCGTCTTCCGGAATAGCAGCAGCAGGCTGCACCCGATGCACATTCATGGCGTTTTTTTCAGGGTACTTGAACGCAACAATATTCCCGCAGTTGAACCATTTACCAGGGACACGGTCCTCGTAGGGCCAAAGGAAGAGGTGACTATTGGCCTTGTCCCTGAGCATAGCGGCATCTGGGTCACTCACTGTCATATTCTTGAGCATGCAGAAGCAGGTATGATGACGAGTATTGGCGTTAGTGAGAAGAAATTGGCTAGGGATTTACTCTAAGAAGATAACGGAAATCCAAACATAACGCATGAGCTGCTGCCAATAACTGATACCTCAAAATGAGAAGAATTAGGCCTTCAAACGGTAGTAGTAATAGATGTTCCTGGCTATCCTCAATTTGAGGGCATCAATCACCGGTTGATCTCGTTGGTGATTAACTGCAGTTTTCGTTGAACCTGACCAAATAGAGATACGGGAACAGCCTCCACCAGCCAATTGAGGGTGAATTGAACCTTGGCAGGAAGAATGTTAACGTGTAACCAGCTTTATTCTAATACCCATAGACAGGCTCGGAGATATGAACAGTGATCTTAAAAATCCAAGCGCCAAAGGGTTTTGGTGGAAACGTTTTTTTTACTCGGTCACAGGTGCCACCAATGACTATGAGCTAGGCCCCAACTGGTTCGCCTCGGTGATGGGAACAGGTATTATTGCCAATGCAGCCGCCTCTTTACCTGTATTTTCAGACAAGCTTCACCGTTTTGCCCTCATTGTCTGGTGCCTTGCTTCTATTATGCTGGTCGGTCTGTTTCTTGCCACGTGCGCTATCTTAATCCAGAGACAAAATGTCTGGAAAAAACATTTCAGAGACCCCATGATGGCGCAATTTTATGGGGCACCCCCTATGGCCATGCTCACCGTTGCAGGAGGGGCCCTTTTGCTTGGGGAGACTCTTATCGGACGGGAGGCTGCCTATACAATTACCTGGGCTCTCTGGTTTATAGGCACCATAACGGGCCTTGGCTCCGCTATCATTATTCCCTATCGCTTGTTTACTAGATTTGAGGTGCGACAAGACTCTGCCTTTGGGGGATGGCTCATGCCAGTAGTCCCGCCCATGGTATCGGCGGCAATCGGTGCCATGCTCGTTCCCCACACCCCTGTCGGGGTACAAAGGGAGACCATGTTTTACCTTTGTTTTTCCATGTTTGGTTTAAGTCTTGTGGCTGCCATGATTATTATATCAATGATCTGGAGTCGGTTGGCACATCATGGCACATCCGGTACATCTCGAGTGCCCACCCTATGGATTGTCTTGGGCCCCTTAGGGCAATCCATGACCGCTGCAGGAATACTTGGTACTGTTGCAAAGGGCGCAGTCCCTTCTCAAATTGCTCAAGGATTTGAATTGTTTGCAGTGCTGTACGGTGTGCCTGTTTTTGGTTTTATCCTGCTCTGGACCTGTATAGCAGCACTTTTGACCCTTCGGGCCCGACGCAGGCAAATGAGATTTGCCCTGACCTATTGGGCATTTACTTTCCCCGTGGGTACTTGTGTGACCGGTATAGCGCAACTGGCTCATCATACCGGCCTTCCCCTGTTTAATTGGGCCAGTATTTTATACTACGTAGGCTTGCTGGCAGCATGGGCAGTAGCCGCATTCGGTACCACTAAGGGGATGATAACAGGACATTTATTTCGGCCACCGTCGGCGTCAGCACCACCGATCATCTCAAGTAAAGAACCTGACGAGCCAGGCGCAAAAGAAAATGATACATAATTGCTTCTTTAATGCATCGATTGAGATTTA
>JAHEMX010000223.1 GCA_024643445.1 Desulfobulbaceae bacterium
GTATATACTTTGTGCAAAGCGACAAAAGTGGTCACTATCTTGAGATAGAGCGGTTTGTGATTTGCTCAACTCTAAGATTTTCACAAAACGCTCTTCTATTCCAATAAGAATGATTAATATCTGCAAGTGAGTGGCAGAATCCAACGCTACCAAATGAAAAAAGATCTGGAATGACGAGCAAACAATGTCCGATATACCGGACACTTCAATAACCATTCTAACCGGAGGGCCTGGATTATGATGAAAGTTATTGCGAAACTTGTAGGCATGTTGTTTGTGGTAGCCGTACTCACCGCGAGTATGGCCAACGCGGAAAACAAAAGTAAACTTGACGAGGTGCTCGAGCGGGGAAAATTGATCGTTGGCACCGGCAGTACAAACGCCCCTTGGCATTTCAAGGATGAGAAAGGAACGCTGGTCGGTTTCGATGTAGATATTTCAAAAATGATCGCAAAAGCGCTCTTTGATGACCCGGAAAAAGTTGAGTTTGTCAATCAATCAGGCGACTCCCGGATTCCAAATTTGACCACCAACAAGGTAGACATCACCTGTCAGTTTATGACGGTTACTGGTGGTAGAGCGCAACAGGTGGAATTTTCTATTCCTTATTACCGCGAAGGGGTGGGGCTACTTCTTAAAGCCGGGGGCAAGTACACGTCCTACGCTGACTTGAAGGCAGCAGGCAGCAAAGTTGTTATTTCCGTATTGCAGAACGTTTATGCCGAGGACATGGTTCATCAGGCACTGCCTGAAGCAAAAGTTGATCAATACGACAGTGTGGATCTTATCTATCAGGCACTGAACTCTGGTCGATCCGATGCCGCCGCCACCGATCAGTCAGCCCTTCGATGGTACATGAATCAAAACCCTGATCGTTATGCTGATGCCGGCTATGGCTGGAACCCACAGACGTACAGCTGCGCCGTAAAACGCGGAGATCAGGTTTGGTTGAACTTCGTTAACACGGCACTGCATGAAGCAATGACAGGCGTTGAGTTTGGTGCCTACTCAGCTTCTTTTAAAAAGTGGTTTGGTGTCGAGTTGCCACAGCCGCAGATTGGTTTTCCTGTAGAGTATAAATAACCTTTACCCGGAATTCTGGAAAAGAAGGCTGCAAGCATGGACTATCGATTGAATTTCGATGCAGTTTGGAGGGATTTCGACCTCCTGTTGTCGGGGTTGGGGCTTGGACTGAGCCTGGCAGTCGTTTCTATCTTTATAGGTAGCTTCATTGGTTTGCTTGCAGCCTTCGCCATGATTTCAAAAAACAATTTATGGCGCCGTATTGCTGTGTTTTATGTCACAGCAATACGGAATACCCCTATTCTCGTTCTGATTTTCTTTACCTTTTTTGCCTTGCCTCAGCTCGGTCTGCGTTTAGGTAAAATCGAATCTTTTGTCTTCACGCTAACGATCTACTCAGGCGCTTATTTAACAGAAGTTTTTCGCGGTGGCCTGGTGGCTTTACCCGTTGGTTTGCGCGAGGCGGGATTAGCGATAGGACTGACGGAATGGGGTACCAAAATATGGGTCATTATACCGGTAATGATTCGCAGCGTATTGCCGGCCCTGAGCAATAATTTTATCTCACTGTTCAAAGATACCTCTCTGGCTGCCGCGATCGCCGTGCCCGAACTTACTTTTTATGCCCGTCAGATTAACGTAAATACCTTCAGAGTCATTGAAAGTTGGGCAGTAGCCAGTTTGATGTATGTGTCAGCATGTTATTTAATTGCTGCAGGCTTACGGCTACTGGAGCGGAAACTGGCAATTCCCTGATAGAGAATTATGGACCTTTCACTATTTGCACATGAAATATGGGTTGCAAAAGGTGCGATCTGGAGTGGATTCCAGATGACGGTCGCAATATCAGCGTTAGCTATTGCTCTCGGGACGATACTTGGAGTTTTTGTCGGTTTGGCTTTACTTTACGCATGGTTACCCGTCAGGATAATTGTTCGGATCTATGTTGATTTCATACGTGGTACGCCGGTATTCGTTCTCGTCCTCGCCTCGTTCTATATACTTTCGATAATTGGCATCCAGCTAAACGCCTTCCAGGCCGGGGTACTAGCAATTACCCTTTTTTGCAGTACGCATGTCGGCGAAATGGTACGTGGTGCGCTGGCTGCGATTCATCGTGGTCAAACCGAGGCCGCCATGGCTATTGGCTTGACTTTTCGACAGATTTTCCTCTACGTCCTCATGCCTCAGGCACTGCGACAGATATTGCCCACATGGGTAAACGCGGCAACCGAGATGGTAAAGGCCTCAACGTTGCTTTCAATTATTGGCGTAACCGAGCTGCTTCTCGCAACCCAACAGATTATTTCAAGGAATTTCCTGAGTCTTGAATTCTACTTTTTGGCAGGATTCATTTATTTCGCAATTGATTTCTCTATCGAGAGACTGGGCCGTTATGTCGAGAGAAAAGTCGCCTATAGCTAGCAGCTGGTTGAAAGGAATGGAACTATGGCTAATCCACTGATGGTCATCGAGAACCTGCACAAAAAGTTTGATAAAATGGAGGTTCTCAAAGGCGTTGACCTGACGATCAATACTTCTGACGTGGTCTCCATCATCGGCTCCAGCGGGTCAGGAAAGACTACCCTGCTGCGCTGCGTCAACCTGTTGGAAGAATTCCATGAAGGGCGAATTTTGATCGACGGTGAAGAAATAGGATATACGAAAAAGAACGATAAACGTCACCGACTGTCCAGTTCGATTCTCGCTCAACACCGTGCGCTTACCGGCATGGTGTTCCAGACATTCAACCTTTTTCCTCACTTGACAGCCCTGAAAAATGTTACATTGGGACTAAGAAAAGTTAAAAGAATGAAGAAGGAAGAAGCAATTGAGACGGCGCGGCACTGGTTAAACCGCGTAGGCCTGCTCAATTGGCAGGATCATCATCCCGGTCAACTCTCTGGCGGTCAACAGCAAAGGGTCGCCATTGCCCGAGCGATTGCAATGAACCCGAAGCTGATGCTTTTTGACGAAGTCACATCAGCTCTTGATCCTGAGCTCGTCAATGAAGTCCTGAGCGTCATTAAAGATCTTGCCGATGACGGAATGACCATGCTTCTCGTCACACATGAAATGCATTTTGCCTATGACGTTTCAACCACGGTCATTTTCATGAATGAAGGTAAAATCGGTGAGCAGGGCCCGCCAAGCGAATTATTTCAAAACCCAAAATCGCAGCGATTAGCTGAGTTCATAAAAAACAGTACGTTCTGAAGTTAAAGAATCCAACGCATGGAGGCAATAAAAGAATATCATGTCAATTAAACGTCATGGTAGTGCGCAGAAAGGGGCAGGCGGTGCCAGTCTTCCCTTTGCCAGAGCCGTGGAGGCTGACGGCTGGCTTTATGTCTCGGGCCAGGTGGCAATGGTCAACGGCGTCACCGTTGACGGCGGTATCGTGCCGCAGGCTCACCAGGCCATTAAAAACCTTATCACCATCCTGAAAGAAGCCGGATACGGTGTGAAAGATGTGGTACGCGTTGGCGTCTGGCTGGACGATGCGCGCGACTTTGGCGCTTTCAACGCTGTTTACGCAGAATATTTCGGAGACCATCCCCCGGCCCGGGCCTGCGTGCAATCATCAATGATGATCGACTGCAAGGTTGAGATCGATTGTGTTGCCTACAAAAAGTAACGGAACCATCACACTATTCGAAAAGCACCTTAGGTCCGGTCAGAATGGCATCGTGTCGTTGAGGACGGTAAAGAGCAGATAGAAAAGAAAAAAAGAGGAAGGTTCGCCATGCAATCACCGGAATTGCGACTTAAGGAGTTAGGTCTTTCTTTACCGAAAGTACCCGCTCCTGTTGGAAATTTTGCTCCTTTTGTTCTTCATAACGACCTGCTGTTTCTCTCCGGGCAAGGCCCTCTGCTCGAGGATGGCTCTCTTGCGACGGGCAAGGTGGGGGCGGAGGTTACGGTTGAGCAGGCCTATGTACATGCGAGGCGGGCCGGTTTAGTGCTAATCTCAAGTATGCGGGATGCCCTTGGATCTCTGGAGCGGATTGAGCGGATTGTCAAAGTCCTTGGCATGGTCAATGCCGCCCCTGATTTCTCAGAGCACCCAAAGGTTATCAACGGCTGCTCCGATCTTTTTGTCGAAATTTTCGGACAACGCGGTCGACATGCACGCTCGGCCGTTGGCATGGGCTCCCTGCCCGGAGGAATAACCGTGGAAATTGAGGCCGTTGTGGCCGTGCGAGTCGAATAAAAGAGACATGGAAGAAATCGGATTTTTCGAGCGATATGGTCTGACGCGTGTCATTAATGTCTCCGGCACGATGACCGCATTGGGTGCCTCGCTTGTGGTTCCCGAGGCGATCAGGGCTGGGGCGGAAATGCAATCCCATTTCGTGCGTATTGATGAACTCCAGGCCAAAGCATCCGGCGTCATCGCCCGGATGACCGGAGCGGAAGCGGGGTTTGTCGCGGCATGCAGTGCTGCCGGCATGAGCCAGAGCATCGCCGGATGTATGACGGGAACGAATCTCAACCGGATAGAACGACTTCCCGACACGGACGGATTGTGCAACGAAGTTATTGTCCAGGCCGGGCATCTGATCAACTACGGTGCTCCCGTCGGTCAATCGATACGCCTGACCGGAGCCCGCGTCGTTCCCCTCGGCACGGCTGCCCTGGTGAATTTTTATAATCTCGAAGACAGCATAAATGAACAGACCGTTGCGGCCCTTTATGTCGTTTCACATCATGTCGTGCAGGAAGGACAGATTCCACTTGAGGATTTTATTTCCGTATGCAAGGAACGGCGTGTGCCAGTGGTCGTCGATATGGCCAGCGAATACGATCTGCGAGGCCCTGTGGAGCTGGGAGCGGATGTCGTTATCTACAGCAGTCATAAGTTTCTTGGGGGGCCGACGGGCGGGATTGTCGCGGGCCGCAGGGAACTGGTCCGTGCGGCCTATTTGCAGAATAAGGGCATCTGTCGAAGCATGAAGGTAGGTAAGGAAGGTATCGCTGGAACCATTGCCGCCCTGGACGCGTGGGAGAAGCGCGACCACGCGTCGGCGTATGACCGGGAACAGGCTCATGTAAACTACTGGCTGAACGTTCTTCGTGATGTCGAAGGGGTGCGTCTCGATATCCACCAGGATTGGACGGGCAATCCTATCGCCCGCCTCAAAGTTAGTGTGGACCCTGAAAAGTGCGGACTGTTCGCTTGGGAACTTGCCGACAGGCTGAGTGGTGGTGAACCTTCAATTCAAGTTCGCGATGACCTGATCGAGCATGGCTATTTCTTTCTTGATCCATGCAATTTGCTTCCCGGCGAGGAGGTCGTGGTTGGCCAGAGAATTGTTGATGAGCTGACCCTGGCTCGTGCCCGTGGAGATGGCAGGAGGTATTCTTTGTCAGCACGCAGACGTCGAAGTCTTGCGTCACTGCTCAGGTGGCCTGATCTGCCCTGAAGCTGGACGCCTGGATTGCCCGCATGAGGTCTTTGAGTGAAACTCATTTTCTGATCAACTGAAGGTATACGCTTGAATTTTCATGACATCACCACCCCTGCCGTGTTAATTGACCGGGATATCGTGGACCGGAATATTCTCCGGTTTCAAGATTATTGCCTGCAGAATAACCTGGCTCTCCGCCCGCACATCAAGACGCACAAGCTTGTCGAACTGGCCCAGCTTCAGGTCGCTGCCGGTGCCGTTGGTATTAATTGTCAAAAGCTCGGCGAGGCTGAGGTCATGGCCAGCGGTGGCATTCGCGACATCCTGATCACCTATAACATCATCGGCGAAATCAATGTGAGCCGTCTTTTGTCGCTTTCCGCCAAAGTCTGTAAACTTATGGTTACGGCTGATTCCCTCTTTACGATCCAAGGGCTGTCTGAGGCTTTTGCCCATGCATCTTCGCCTCTGCAGGTTCTTGTCGAGTGCGATACGGGTGCTCGACGTTGCGGCGTCCAAACGCCGGGAGAGGCCGTTGTCTTGGCGAAAAACATCGCTGCATTACCAGGGCTGGTCTTCAGCGGCCTGATGACCTATCCGGCAAAGGGCGGGACTGCGGCCGTACAAAATTTCATGAGCGAGGCTAAACGCTCGCTGGGGGCGGCAGGGCTCGCCTGTAAAATAATTACCAGCGGCGGCACTCCTGACATGTGGCAAGCCTGCCAGGCACCGATAACGACTGAATATCGTGTCGGCACCTATATTTATAACGACCGTTCCCTGGTGATGGGAAATACCTGCGCGTGGGAAGATTGTGCCCTCAGTGTTTTGACCACTGTTGTCAGTGCGCCGGCCTCGGGGAGAGCGGTGATTGATGCCGGGTCGAAAGCATTGTCGTCCGACCTG